>JAUYTA010000691.1 GCA_030695265.1 Bacteroidota bacterium | reverse complement strand
ATGGGAAAAGGCAAACTGATCGACGAGCTGTTCGGCGAAAAATGCGAACACCATTATATACAGCCTACTTTTATAATCGACTATCCGGTTGAAATGTCGCCGCTGACCAAGAAACACCGGTCGGTTGAAGGATTGACAGAGCGTTTCGAACTGATGGTAAACGGAAAAGAACTGGCAAATGCCTATTCGGAACTGAACGATCCGATTGATCAGCGCGAACGTTTTGAAGATCAGATGATGCTCTCGGAAAAAGGTGATGACGAGGCAATGTTCATCGACCAGGACTTTTTACGTGCGCTGGAATACGGAATGCCGCCAACTTCAGGAATGGGAATTGGCATTGACCGCCTGACGATGTTCATGACCAACAACCTCTCGATTCAGGACGTACTTTTCTTCCCGCAAATGAAACCTGAAAAGAATGCGGACGCCGCCGACCCGGATGAAAAATTCGAAGAACTCGGAATTCCTTCGGAATGGGTTGAAGTCATAAAAAAAATAGGGTTAAAAAAAGTTAAAGAGTTAAAAGAAGTTAAAGCCAGCAAATTTTTTAACGACATTTGCGGTTTCAACAAAAAAAATAAGCTGGGCCTGATCAATCCGTCAATGGATGATGTAACCAAGTGGCTGTTATAACCGGAAAAACAAATGTTTGAAAACTCCAAAATAGCTATTATCGGAAGTGGAAGTTGGGCCACGGCACTTGCAAAAATACTTTTGCACAATGTTGAAAGCATCAATTGGTATTTCCGAAATCCTGATAACATTGAACAATTCAATCGCTTCAAACACAATCCAAGCTACCTGCGAGGTGTTGAATTTGATGTGAGCCGGATTAATTTCTTCACCGACATTAATGAAGCAGTTGAAGGTGTTGACATTGTGATCCTTGCCATTCCTTCTGCGTTTCTGAAAGAAGCCATGTCGAGCGTCACTGTTGACCTGAACCCGAAATTTATAGTTTCGGCCGTTAAAGGCATTGTTCCTGAGGACAATCTGATTGTTGGACAATATCTTCACCAGTATTTCAATATTCCATACGAACGGATCGGCGTAATTGCCGGTCCATGCCATGCTGAAGAAGTTGCGCTTGAAAGGTTATCATACCTCACCATTGCCTGTCCTGACGTGAAAAAAGCTCGGGGTTTTGCTTTCCGGCTCGAATGTCCGTACATCCGCACCCATGTTTCCGACGATATTTACGGAACTGAATATGCTTCGGTGCTGAAAAATGTGGTGGCCATCGCTTCCGGAATTGTACACGGGTTACGTTACGGCGATAATTTTCAGGCAGTACTTATTTCAAATGCCATTCAGGAAATTAAACGATTTGTTGATAAAGTTCACCCGATTACCCGCGATATTAAAAGTTCTGCCTATCTGGGCGATTTGCTGGTTACTGCTTATTCCCAATTCTCTAGAAACCGTACTTTTGGAACCATGATCGGCAAAGGTTATTCGGTTCGTTCTGCTCAGCTCGAAATGCACATGGTTGGCGAGGGGTATTACGCGGCCAAGTCCTTCTAGGAAATCAACGAAGAGTTCAGGGTAAATATGCCGATTGCCGAAGCCGTTTATAATATTTTGTACGAAAACATCTCCCCCGCCATCGAAATCAGATTGTTAACTGAAAATCTTAGATAATAGAAAAAATATAAAATAACCACATAGACACATAGGTCACATAGAAAAAAAACTATGTGTCCTATGTGGTTTTAAAAATAAACACAATGGAAAAAATAGCCTTAAATTTTGAGAAGACTTTTGATTTTATTTCGAAAGACTCCATTTCCACCTACAAGAAAGCGATTGAAAGCCACAATTTGGCACTTTCAAACAAAACCGGAAAAGGAAACGATTTCCTTGGTTGGACCACTTTACCAACATCAATCGGTGAAGCAGAACTTGCTGATTACGAAGCCACCGCAGCCAAACTGGTAGCCAAAAATATCGACATTTTTGTGGTAATCGGCATCGGTGGTTCTTACCTCGGAGCCAAAGCGGTTGTTGATGCGCTTTCTGACAGTTTCGCTCATTTGAAAGAACGCAAAAGCCCGTTTATTCTTTTCGCCGGACAAAATATCAGCGAAGATTACCTGTTCGAACTTCGCGAGTTGCTGAAAACCAAAGAGTACGCAATGGCTGTGATTTCCAAATCGGGAACAACTACCGAGCCTGCATTGGCTTTCAGGTTACTGAAACAGGATATCGAAGAAAAATACGGAAAGGCTGAAGCCAACGAACGTATTGTAGCCATTACCGATGCAAGCAAAGGCGCTTTGCGCTCATTGGCAACCATCGAAGGGTACAAAACTTTTGTTATTCCTGATGATGTGGGTGGACGTTATTCGGTGCTGACTCCGGTTGGTTTGCTTGCCATCGCCGTGGCCGGATTTGATATCCGCTCACTTGTAAAGGGTGCGGTTGATATGCAGAATGCAACAGGAGTGAATGTTCCTTTCGAAGAAAACCTTGCCGCACAATATGCGGCCGTTCGCAACGAACTGTACAAAAACGGGAAAAAGGTTGAAATTCTGGTAAATTACAACCCAAAACTTCATTTTCTGGCCGAATGGTGGAAACAGCTTTACGGCGAAAGCGAAGGAAAAGACGGTTTGGGAATTTTCCCTGCATCGGTTGACAATACTTCTGACTTGCACTCAATGGGTCAATACATTCAGGAAGGCGAACGCACTTTGTTCGAAACAGTGCTTTCAGTTGCCAGCCCCGACCGCGAAGTTCGCATCCCAACTGATGCAGCCGATTTGGACGGACTGAATTTCCTTGCCGGAAAACGTGTTGACGAAGTGAATAAAATGGCCGAACTGGGAACCATGCTGGCCCATGTTGACGGCGGAGTTCCAAATATCCAGATCGTATTGCCAAAACTGAACGAATATTATCTTGGTCAGGTGATCCAGTTCTTTGAAGTGGCCTGCGGTTTAAGCGGATACACTTTGGGAGTGAACCCATTCGATCAGCCTGGAGTGGAAGCTTACAAAAAGAACATGTTTGCACTACTCGAAAAACCAGGTTTCGAAGAAGCTACAAAAGCGATTAAAAAACGATTGTAGTTCAAGAATTATAAAAAATGCGAAAGCGAAATCTCTGAGATGAGGTTTCGCTTTTTTAATTCTTTGAGGCTACTCCTAAAAGTCTTTTTTGCCACCAAATCTCCAAGTCACTAAAATACACCAAATCTAATTCATTGAATTTCAGATTTTTGTGAAATTTAGAGTTTTCGTGTTTTAGTGGCATTTTTTACTCTTGGGCTTTTCGGAGTGGGTTCAAGGTTCAATTTCCTTTATTTTTCTTGGGTTCTGTCTGCAATCAATGACAGATGCGATAGTGATCAGGTTTTCATTTTTCCAGTAAATGATCTTATAATTGCCTTCAATAAGGTATCTGAAATCTTCCGGGTAATCACTCAAAAGTTCTTCCAGCTGACCAGCTAACGGATTGTTTCCAAGTATTAAAACCCTGTCAATAATTCTATTGATTATTTTTCTGGCTATTCTTGCATTAACTTCAAGAGAATAGTAATCAAATATGTCTTTAAGTTGCTTTTCTGACAACTCTGACCATTCAATCCTTATTTCCATGTTTTAACCTTTTTCTTCAGGTCCTCATGAGAAATGACCCGGCCCTCATCATGATCTTGTTTTGCCACATCAATCATTTTTTTGAAACTGTTCATTGACATAGGTTCCAATTTCGACAATTCCTTCATTGTATCTTCATGTGTAACAAAACTTCCATCTTCAACCCGATCAATAGCTTCGTCTATTTCCTGATTATATTGTTTGCGGGTAATTCGTTTTTCATCTTTACCAATATTTAGAAAATTTTTAACCAATTCTAAAACCAAAGCCTGCTGTTTGTTTGATAACAGTGGTAAATATTCGTCGAATTGCTTTTTTATTTCTTGCGAAGTCATCTTGTTCTATTTATTCTTTCAACAAATATAAATATTACAATCGCAGTTCCTAAATCATGGTCAGCTTTTTCTATCCAATCACGAAGTCTGTTTTCATTTGCGTTCATACATCAATTGTGCTCCTTGAATTGCGGAATTTATAAACGAATATCTATTTAATTTTTCAGTTTCAAATTCTTCATTGGTATATAAAAATATCGACTGGAAGTTTTGATCCAATGATATAGTTGATTCATCTATCATATTACCAAATTTTTACGTTATAAAGATAATCATTTTCAATTGAGAATCTACTCTGCAAAGTAGTGTTCTTTGCAGGAGTCGATGATGCCAGAAATTACATATCTTGCCGAAGCGAAATCTACATTGAGGTTTCGCTTTTTTCATTCAGATATGGCAGAGATTAAGTCGGAAGAGTGGAAAGGATATGTTTATGCACTGGTTGGTACCATTGCCTTTTCAAGCCTTTATGTTTTTAGTAAAGCGGGTTTAAATCAGGTTGAACTGGCGCAGTTCGGTTTCTATTATTTCGGGATGGGATTTCTGATCAACCTGGGATTTATTCTGGTTTCAGGAAAAATAAAACAACTGCCTGCAATTCCCCGAAAAGTATGGGGTTTGCTCATTTTGCTCGGTGCAATTGATATTCTCTCCAATGTCACATTTTTTATGTCAATACATGCAATTGCCGATCCTGCAGTTACTTCATTTCTGGGCAATCTTTTCCCGGTTTTCATGAGTATCCTTGGAATTACTTTTCTGAAGGAACGTTTTACCTGGACAGAGGCTCTTGGAGCTTTGATGGCCATTGCCGGTGCATTTATAATCAGTTACACCGGCGATCTCGATTGGCGCAAAATATTAATTCCCGGAACTGGTCTAGTAGTGATCAATACTTTTTTTGCTGCAACACTTTCAATAATCGTCAAGAAGAATGTGAAAAAGGCCAGTCCTGAAGTTTTTAACCTGAATTCAAATGGCTGGATATTCCTTTTCTTTCTGGGGTATTTTCTATGGAGCGGACTGCCAGTCTCCATTCCTGTCAAAGCTTTTCAGAACATCGCTTTGGGAGCCTTCTTTGGTTCCTTTATTGGTATTTTATCGTTTTATTATTCCTATCGCTATATCGCGGCTTCCCGATCTTCGATCATCCAAAGTTTAAAAGGAATTTTTGTGTTGATTATTGCTTACTTTTTCTTCGGAAATTTTCCACTCCCGGTTCAACTTTGGGGTGGGGCAATAACCATTACGGGAGTGATCATCATGACTTTGGCGCAAGCCGGGGTGTTGCGGGTCAGGAAACGTCGTTGAGCACAGCGAGTTTCCGAATAAATAAGTCATTCAATTGTCATTGACATTGGTTGTCATTCAATTGTCAGTTTCAATCCAAACCCTGACACCAATGACGCGAAGCTAATGACCATCAATGACGCGAAGCAAATGACAATGAATGACATCTGTAATTGCCCTGATTGCATTTTTTACGCTAATTACTGGTCAAATCTGACAGTGTTCCTGTTGTGCGGAATGCCCATAAAATCGATGATTTGCTGTTTTGAAACAGGCGCGGTGGCTCCGGTGGTTGTGGCAATCATTGCACCGGCTGCATTGCCAAAACGGAGCGCTGCATCAATCGGATGTCCGTTCATGTAATAATGAACAAATCCGGCAGAGAATGCATCACCCGAACCAACTGTGTCTCCCAGACTGATTTGATATCCGGGATCGTAATGAAAAGCATCCTCCCGAGTCAGGCAGAAAGCTCCGTTTGAACCGAGCGTGCAGAGAATGATTTCCAAATCGAATGTTTCGAGTGCTTCCTTCGCAAGGTCTTTTAGGTTCACACTTTTCAGTCCAAGCAATTCTTTGGTGATCAACAATTCTTCATCGTTGGTTTTAAGAATGTTCGCCATTCGAAGGCTCTCCTCAACAGACGCTGCGGTATAACATTTTTTTCGAAGATTGATATCCAGAAACTTCACAACATCCGGAGACTCATGAATCAATTCGCGCAAAGTATTTTTCGAAATGCCGTATCGTTGCACCAAAGTTCCGAAACAAACGCAATCAGCTTCACTGAAAGCATCTATCATCTCATAATTAATCTCAATGTGATCGTATGCCACATCCGTGGTAATATTAAAATCGGGATTTCCATTTTCATCAATCTTTACTTTCACCGAACCTGTTGGAAATTCATAATCGGTCTGTATGTTTTCGTCGGAAAGGCCAAGACGCCGAATCGCTTCGCGGGCATCTTTTCCGGCTTTGTCGTTCCCAACCTTGCTGAGCAAAGTTCCTTGGTCGCCAAATGAATTAATGCGGTAAATAAAATTGGCAGGCGCTCCTCCGAGCACTTTTCCTGTTGGAAGCAAATCCCACAACAACTCACCAAAAGCAGCAATCTTTTTCGGCATGATTTAAATTTAAAATAGGTCGGCAAGATAAATAAAAAACAAAAAATGCCGTTTGTAATCCTGGGATTCTTTTGAACCAACAATTAACATCCATACCTGTTATAATAACATGAATTATCTGGCTCATTTATACCTTTCGGGCGATTCGGAAGAAATTAAACTCGGAAATTTCATAGGCGATTTTGTGAAGGGCAACCGACATCAGGAATTTCCGGAGCAGGTGGCTTATGGAATTGTACTTCACCGGCGAATCGATTCGTTTACCGACCAACATGCTGATGTGAAGGAATGTATTAAGCTGCTGCGACCGGGTTATGGCAGATATTCAGGAATCATAACCGATGTCTTTTTCGATCATTTTCTGGCTGCCAACTGGAGCGATTATTCGGTTTATTCTCTGCGAAACTTTGCGAAAAATGCACATGGAGTGTTTTTATCCAATTTCGGATTGCTCCCATTTCGCGTAAAACAGTTTCTGCCATTTCTGATACACCACAAGCGATTGGAATCATACTCCAAACGTGAAAACCTCCTGAATGTATTTGAAATCATGTCGCGTCACACTTCCCTGCCTGCCAACAGCGACTGGGCCATGCAGATGCTAAATCAGGAATACCATCAATTTGAAGCCCTGTTCAGGAGCTTTTTTCCTGAATTGATTAACTACGTAGAAACGGAGTTTACAGTGGGAATTGTGAAGCCTGAGAAATTGGGGATTAAAACCTAACTACTGTTCGGCTAACCATTGCAAATCAGCTTTATCAAGTTTGTCTTGTGAAATTA
>JAUYTA010000686.1 GCA_030695265.1 Bacteroidota bacterium | reverse complement strand
ATTCAATACTTTTTCAGCCTGCAATTTTGCAGAAATACCTTGTAAACAACCCGCCTAAAATGTTGTATCGAATGTTGATGGGCAGCATCAGGGTAGGGAATCAGTACAAACGAAAAATAAAGGAAGCCTCCAAATATGCCTAAGATTTTGTTTATCCAACCCACTCAGTATGCCGAAAATGGCAAATTGTGCAAGCAGACGAAAATTCACCTGCCCGGCCTGGCATTTCCTCTTTTGGCGGCTTATACCCCGAAACACTGGGAAGTTGAATTGCGCATCGAAGTGATTGATACGGTGAGTTTTGATTCGGATGCCGACATTATTGGAATTGGCACCATGGGACATGCTACTTTTCGGGGAATCGAGATTGCCAAAGAGTTTAAAAAGCGAAACAAAACGGTGGTGATGGGCGGCTACATGGCTTCCATTGCCAAAGAAGAAGCCATCAAGTATGTTGATTCGGTGGTGGTGGGCGATGCTGAGATTTCGTTCCTGAAAATGCTGGAAGATTATGAAAAAAATGGAAAACTGGAGCCATTTTACGATTATCCGATTTCGAAATTGGAGAACTTGCCTGTTCCGAGGTACGACCTGTTGATGAACAAGCCGATCGGTGACATGTTGCCGGTTCAGGCCGGAAGAGGCTGCACGTTTACCTGTTCATTTTGTTCCATCGCCTGTTTGTATGAAGGAAAATATTTGTTTCGCCCGGTTGATGAAGTTATCAGGGACATTAAAGCGGTGAAAGATTTGGGATTCAAGCGGTTTTATTTAATCGACGACAACATTGTTTCCAACCCTTCATACCTGAAAGAACTCTGCGAAAAAATCACTCCGTTAAAGATGCACTGGGCCAGTCAATGTGCGCTGCACCTTGCGAAAAAGCCTGATTTGCTCAAACTGGTAGTGAAATCGGGTTGCGATTTAATGAGTTTTGGCGTTGAAAGCATTGATCAGGAATCGTTGGACAGTCTGGAAAAGCCGTGGGTGAAGGTTAGCGAACACGCAGAAAATTTCAGAATACTGAGCGAGGCTGGTATTACCGTCAGCACCGAAATGATTGTCGGAACTGACTTCGACACGGAGGAATCCATCCGTGCGACTTTTGACTTTATACATCTGAACAAAGTGCCCATTCCACGTTTCTACATCCTCACACCCATTCCCGGAACCGCGTTGTTCAAGCAATTCAAGGAGCAAGGTCGCTTGTTGACGGAAGATTTAAAGGAGTTTAACGGGGCGCAATGTGTTCATATTCCCGATAAAATCAGCCCTGAAAATCTGACCCGCATGTACTGGTGGCTCAACAATCAAATATTTTCAGTAAAAAGTATTTTTCACAGGGTTTTGCTCAACAGGTATCTTTGGCGAAACCCGAAAATGCTGTTGTTCGCAATTGGAGTAAATCTGCACTATCGCCATTATGTGCGAAAGAGGGTGACGCCCAATATTTTTTAATATTCCACCCTTTTTTAGAGGATGGAATATTTTCATTTTGAATATTCGGTGAAGAATATTGTACTATTGTTTCATGAACTTCAAAATGTCTCTTTTACTTCCGGCATTAATTTCCATAAAATAGATTCCGCTTCTGAAATTGCTGAGATCGTATCTTAAATATTCGGCATTTCCGGAAAATACCTTTTGGTGAATCAATGTTCCGGCAATGGAGTAAACTTTTAGCGAACTTACTTTTTCATAATTGACAGGCAGCTTTAATTCGATATATTCGCTGGCAGGATTTGGAAACAATCGAATGTTATCCACTTTGTCCGGATTTTTCGCTACAGTTGGAAGGAAAATATCGGTAAAAGTGGTGTTGTGAACAAAACTGACAATGGTATCGCTTTTTACATTGTCCAGCGAAATGCGCCAGGCATGATCTGCAGGTGGTGCATTGTAAACCCCGTTTTTATTGTGGTCGGCATAAAAATCAAGATTATATGACATGCCGGGTTTGATGGCCCATGATAAAACATCAAAATTTGGTCCGGCAACAGAAGCAACAACTACATTGTCCATATCCATTCCCATTTTATCCCTTACGAACAGGGTGAGTTTCTGGCTAACATGTGGAGTCATTGCAGTAAAGCGAAGTGTTAGTTTTGTTTTCCAGTCAATGTTGGTAAAAGTGGTATTGTGCACAAAATCAATTATCGAATTTCCGGTCACGTTATCGAGCGATCGCTGCCATGCATGATCAGTGGGAGGTGTATTGTAAACGCCGTTTTTATTATGGTCGGCAAAGAAGTTCACCCAATATGATTTTCCTACTTCAATTCCCGGAACTTCGATCGAGAAGGTTTGCGACGCTGTAGTTTTTACTCTTCCAATTTCCATCATGGTGGCCTTATCAATTACAGCCAGCCAAAGAGTTTGACCGATATGAGGGTTCATAGCGGTAAAATTAACTGTTAGTTTTAGAGGTTCTGCAGATTTCGGGCTTACAATCACTTTGCCTTTCATTCCGGTTAAATGCGGGTCGCAATGGTAATCATAGGTTCCGGCGGTATTAAAAACAAACTCATATGTCCAGTTTAAACCTACATCGTTCCCGAATGATTCAGGATTAGAAGGAAAAGTTGTTTTGGTGCCGTTAACATTATGACCCATAGCGCCGGTGTTCGTCCAGACTACCTTATCACCAGCTGTGATGGTTAATTGTGATGGGGTAAATGCAAAGTCGGTTACAGCAACCTGGTGGGTAGTCTGGCCTGCCAGATTCAAACTGAAGAATGCGAAAATGAACGTTGCAAAAAGCGTTCTAATAGAAGAATAAGTAAAAATTGTTCCCATAGCTTTTAGTTTTAATAAATTAATGATGAACACATTATCAATAACATTAACACCTGACAAATAAGTTTGTTTTAAGAAAAGGACAGAAAAGTATTTTATTATTTTGGCACTGGTAAATGGTAAGTTGAAGCAATCAATGTGTACTGGATGTAAAACAAAAAAGGCCAACCCGATTTTCAGGATGACCTTTTTATATTTTGGGTAGAGACGCGATTAATCGCGTCTCTACGTGGATATTTAATCTTTGTATTCGTCCCAGCTTTTAATGGTCAAATCTTCAATTTCATATTTACAGAATGCGTAAATAAACGCGCTGGCCACACGCGCATTCGTAATGAGCGGAATGCTGTAATCAATCGCGCTACGGCGGATGGTGTATCCGTTGCTGATTTCGCGGCTGGTATGGTCTTTTGGAATGTTGATCACCAGATCGATCTTCTTTTCTTTAATTAATTCAAGCGTATTCGGATGCTTGTCTGTTTCATCAGGCCAGTAAACGCGGGTCGATTCTATTCCATTATCGCTTAGGAATTTCTGGGTACCACCAGTTGCAAAGAGGTTAAAACCACGTTCAGAAAGTAATTTTGCACTTTGAATTAGCTCTACTTTCGATCGTGCCGGACCTGAAGAAATCAGGATGTTTTTCTTCGGAATGGTGTAACCCACCGAAAGCATCGACTTCAGGATTGCTTCGTAAAAGTTTTCGCCAATGCAGCCCACTTCGCCGGTTGACGACATATCGACACCCAAAACAGGATCGGCATTCAGCAACCGTGCAAATGAAAATTGCGGCGCTTTTACTCCCACGTAATCAAGTTCAAACAGCGATTTGTCTGGCTTTTGGAAAGGCGCATCCAGCATTACCTGCGTGGCAATTTCTATCAGGTTGTATTTCATCACTTTCGACACAAACGGGAAACTGCGCGATGCACGTAAATTACATTCAATTACCTTGATGTCGTTATCTTTGGCCAGCAACTGCATGTTGAAAGGGCCGGTAATATTGAGTTCTTTGGCAATCTGTTTCGCTATTTTCTTAATCCGGCGAATGGTTTCAACATACAATTTCTGCGGTGGAAAAACGATGGTTGCATCGCCCGAATGAACTCCGGCAAACTCAACGTGTTCCGAAATCGCATAAGCAACCACTTCGCCGTTTTTAGCTACCGCATCAATTTCAATTTCTTTGGCTTGCTCAATAAATTCTGAAACAACCACCGGATGTTCTTTCGAAACATTGGCGGCCAGTGTCAGGAAATGTTGCAGTTGGTCCCGGTTCGAAACCACATTCATGGCTGCACCAGAAAGTACGTAGGAAGGGCGGATCAACACAGGGAACCCAACTTCATCCACAAAAGTATAAATGCCTTCAATGGTGGTCAGTTCCGACCAGCGTGGCTGATCAATTCCCAGTGTATCGCATAATGAGCTGAATTTTTGACGGTCCTCGGCACGGTCGATATTCAGCGGCGAAGTACCCAAAATCGGCACATTCTGTCGGTGCAGTTTCATGGCAAGGTTGTTCGGAATCTGGCCGCCCATCGAGAGAACCACGCCTTTCGGCACTTCCAGATCAACAATGTCCATCACCCGCTCAAAAGTCAATTCATCGAAATACAGGCGGTCGCAGGTATCGTAATCGGTACTCACCGTTTCCGGATTGTAATTGATCATGATCGAGCGGTAATTTTCCTTGTGGATCGTGGTGATTGCATTTACACTACACCAGTCAAATTCCACCGAACTTCCTATGCGGTAAGCTCCCGAGCCTAAAACGATTACCGACTTGTCATCCCTCGGGAATTCAATGTCGTGTTCGTTTCCTTTGTAGGTAAGGTACAGGTAATTAGTTTGCGCCGGATACTCGCCGGCCAGCGTGTCGATTTGTTTTACTGAAGGTAGAATGTTTTTGCTTTTGCGCCATTCACGCACCTTCAGCAAATCGCCGTTAATTTCTTTGTTCGAAGATTTCAGCACCAAACGGGCAACC
>JAUYTA010000679.1 GCA_030695265.1 Bacteroidota bacterium | reverse complement strand
ATTCAATCGTGATTGAAAAATATCTGTATTTACAGAAATTTTCAAATACAGTTGAAATATATTTGGCAATCTGTTGTTAATTAAAGACAATCACCAGAAAATAGTTGTTTCGCTCGACGATGTCAAATTTTCAGACTATGAAGGAATAAATCATTTGAGACCATGGGAGCTCAATTAAAATTCATCTTTAACCAAAACCAGTTACACAAAATAAGGTTTTATTTGATACTTCGGTATTTTGAAATTAGTTTTGCCAATATTCTTAATAATCCTCTGCAAAAATTTATCATCAGAATCTGAAAGAACCGAATGCCTCTGAGATTGTTAAGCTTTTTAAATTAATAAAACCATATTTTACTCTTTCTGTCTGGAATTGTAGATAGACCAATTTGTTATGACTATAAAAAAAGATATACGAAAAGAGCTCGAATCACGGGTGTTGGTGCTCGACGGAGCCATGGGAACCATGATTCAAAAATACCGCCTGTCGGAAGACGATTTCAGGGGAAATATTTTTCAGGATTTTCAATACGATCTGAGAGGTAACAACGACCTGCTTTCAATCACGAAACCTGAAATTATCAGCGAGATTCATGCCGAATTTCTGGAAGCCGGTGCCGACATTATCGAAACAAATACTTTCAATTCAACCAGTATTTCGCAGGCCGATTACCATTTGGAAGAATGGGTTTACCAACTCAACCTACAGGCGGCACAATTGGCCGTTGAAGTTGCAAACGAATTTACCGCCAAAAACCCGGAGAAACCACGTTACGTGGCCGGGGCAATTGGCCCGATGAACAAAACCCTGTCGCTTTCGCCGGACGTAAATGATCCGGGATTCCGGTCAGTAACTTTTGACGAGGTAAAAGCATCGTACCGCGAACAGTTAAAAGGCTTGCTAGATGGCGGGGTGGATTTGCTGCTGGTTGAAACCATTTTCGATACGCTGAATGCCAAAGCAGCACTTTTTGCCATTGAAGATGAACTGGAAGAACGCGGAATCTGCCTTCCTGTGATGGTTTCAGGAACAATTACCGATGCCAGCGGACGAACACTTTCAGGACAAACTGTCGAAGCTTTTCTGGCGTCGGTTTCGCACATCGACCTGCTAAGTATCGGATTAAACTGCTCGCTGGGAGCCAAAGATCTGCGACCATATCTGGAAGAACTTTCCAAAAAAGCGCCGTTTTTCATTAGCGCTTATCCGAATGCCGGATTGCCCAACCAGTTTGGCGAATACGACGAAACTCCTGCTGAAATGGCGCATCAGGTGGGCGATTTTCTCGACAATAAATTTGTGAATATCATTGGCGGATGCTGCGGAACTACTCCTGAACACATCAAAGAACTTGCGAAAATTGCAGCTAAATCAGAACCTCATCTCCGGAGAAAAAAAAGTAAACATACCATTCTTAGTGGATTGGAACCGGTTATTCTTACACCGGAAACCAATTTTGTAAACATTGGCGAACGCTGCAACGTAGCCGGATCGCGTAAGTTTGCCCGCCTGATCAAAGAAGAAAAATACGAGGAAGCGCTTGCCATTGCCCGTAATCAGGTTGACGAGGGCGCGCAGATCATCGATGTGAACATGGACGATGCCATGATTGATGCCAAAAAGGAAATGGTTACTTTTCTGAAATTGCTGATGGCCGAACCCGATATTGCACGCGTTCCGATCATGATCGATTCATCGAAATGGGAAGTGATAGAAGCTGGCCTGAAATGCCTGCAGGGCAAGGCAATTGTGAATTCAATCAGCATGAAAGAAGGCGAAGCGGTGTTCCGGAAACAGGCGCAGTTGCTGAAACGATATGGGGCGGCGGTTGTTGTAATGGCTTTCGACGAAGAAGGACAGGCCGACACTTTCGAAAGGAGAATTCAAATTTGCCAACGCGCCTACAACATTCTGGTCAACGAAATTAACTTTCCTCCGCAGGACATCATTTTCGATTCGAATATCCTGATCATCGGCACCGGAATGGAGGAACACTATAACTACGCGGTCGATTTTATCAATGCAGTGAGCTGGATCAAAAAAAATCTGAAACATGCCAAAACCAGCGGCGGGGTGAGCAATGTTTCATTTTCATTCCGTGGAAACGACCAGGTGCGCGAAGCAATTCATTCAGTTTTCCTGTTTCATGCCATTCGGGCAGGTCTCGACATGGGCATTGTGAATCCGGGAATGTTGCAGATTTACGATGAAATTCCCAAAGATTTTCTGGAGAAAGTGGAGAATCTGGTCCTGAATAAAAAACCTGAAGCAACCGAAGAATTGCTCGAATTTGCCCAAACACTGAAAGCGCAGGATGCCAAAGAAGAGCGCATCGATGAATGGCGGGAACTTCCGGTTGAAAAACGGCTGGAACATGCGCTGATAAAGGGCCTACCCGATTATATAGAAATTGACCTGGCCGAAGCATTGCCGCACTATTCACCTGTGTTAAATATCATCGAAGGTCCGCTGATGGACGGGATGAACATCGTTGGCGACTTGTTTGGCGCCGGAAAAATGTTCCTTCCGCAGGTGATCAAATCGGCGCGTGTAATGAAAAAGGCCGTGGCTTATTTGCTTCCGTACATCGAGGCCGACAAAGATAAGTTCGACACTACTGACAATCGGAAAGTGGTGCTGATGGCCACTGTTAAAGGCGATGTGCACGACATCGGAAAAAATATTGTGGGCGTGGTTTTGGGCTGCAACAACTACAGGGTGATCGATTTGGGCGTGATGGTGCCAACCAATAAAATTCTGGATACTGCCATTCAGGAAAATGTTGATATCATTGGACTGAGCGGACTGATTACCCCTTCGCTCGAAATTATGACGGAAGTGGCCGCTGAAATGGAACGACGTAACATGAATCTGCCGCTTTTGGTAGGCGGTGCAACCACTTCGAAAATACACACTGCGGTAAAAATTGCCACACAGTATAAAAATACGGTCATTCACGTGAAAGACGCATCGCGCGCGGTAAGTGTTGTTTCAAACCTGATTTCAGGAAATGAACAGTTTTTGGCCGATATACGCGATGAATATCAGACCATCCGGAATTTTCACAGTCAGAAAAAGGCAAAAAAGTACCTGCCGATTGCCGCTGCCCGTGCCAACAAACTGAAACTGGACTGGGACAACACACCCATCTACACACCCAATTTTATTGGCGTCAAGCAACTGATTGATTTTCCGATTCAGGAACTGCGGAAGTACATCGACTGGACTTTCTTCTTTTTTGTCTGGGAACTGAAAGGCAAATTCCCGGATATCCTGAACGATGAACTGCAGGGTGAGGAAGCCCGGAAATTGTATGCAGATGCCAACCGGATGCTTGATCAGATGGCCGAAGAAAAGATGGTTCAGGCAAATGGCGTTTTCAGTATCTGGCCGTCAAATGCAGATGGGGACGACATTGTTATTTTTAAAGATGAAACACGCACCAAAGAAATTGGTCGTTTTTACCATCTCCGGCAACAGGAAGAAAAAAAAGGCGGGTCGCCCAATTATTGCCTGTCTGACTTTGTTGCTCCTATTGAGAGTGGCAAAGCCGACTATTTTGGTGGTTTCGCTGTGACTGCCGGTATTGGAATCGAAAAATGGATGAAGCATTTCCACGACGACCACGACGATTACAATGCAATAATGCTGGAAGCGCTGGCCGATCGTCTGGCCGAAGCATTTGCCGAAGTATTACACGAGAAAGTACGCAAAGAATACTGGGGCTACGCTCCTGACGAAAACCTGACACTGGATGAAATGTTTCATGTTGATTACCAGGGAATTCGTCCCGCATTGGGTTATCCGGCCTGTCCCGAACACCACGAAAAGGGCAACCTTTTCAATATGCTGAATGCTACTGATTTGGGGATGGAACTTACCGAGCATTTTATGATGTACCCTACTTCTTCTGTCAGCGGTGAATTCTTTGTTCATCCTGAATCAAAATATTTCAGTCTCGAAAAAGTTGGCAAAGACCAGGTTGAAGATTACGCCCGCCGGAAAGGAGTTTCAGTGGAGGTGATTGAGCAGTTTATGCCATCGAATTTGAATTATAAAGGGATATAAAAAAGTGTTCAGTCGCAGTTTCCAGTCTTGCGGACCTTCGATCGGAGGGTTGGAGTTCATCAGATCGTAGAAAATACAGACTTCATGTCCGTTCGCTAAAGCGGAACGGCAAAGGCAAGCGCGCTGATTTGACAATAATGATAATCAGGAGAAAACTATCCTTTGCCGTCTGGCTTTAGCGTTCGACTGAGCTCACGCCGAAGTCCGACGGATAGGTAAAAAAAAGGAACCCGTCCGCGCAAAATCAAAAACAAAGAGGATGACTTCTTGCAGACGGAATAATTGATTCAAATAATCGTGTTACTTCCTGATTTTGAACGCAAATCAATAACTCGAAAGATTTTTGTAAGTTTGGATATTCAAAAAACAGCAAAACGAATGGTTGATATTCAAAAACAGATTGATTACTGGATACACGGAGCTGAAGATGATATCATTACGGCAAATCTGTTAATTCAGGAAAAAAGAAATCTTCATGGTTTGTTTTTCTGCCATTTAGTGATCGAAAAAGCGATAAAAGCTCACTTTGTAAAGAAAACCGGAGAGGTTGCTCCACGATCTCACAACTTGGTTTATCTTTCAGAAAATTCCGGATTAGAATTTGATGATGAAACCCATATCTTTGTAGGGATTTTGATGAAGTACCAATTACAGGGACGTTATCCGGATTACAGTCCGGGTTTGCCTGAACAAAAACAAGTCAATGAGTATTTTAGAAAAACTAAAGAGTTATTGCAATGGCTAAAAATGAAGTTATAGCGATTTTACGAACATATATTTATCTGCTGAGATCGGAAGGAATATCAGTTGATAAAGCTTTTTTGTATGGAAGCTACCTGACCAATACAGCAACAAGCGAAAGCGATATTGATTTGATGATTGTGACAGATAACGATACCGACGATTATCTGGCTGGTAAAATATGGAACTTGACCCGGAAGGTTAATTCAAGGATTGAACCCTTTTTAGTTGGTACAAAACGTTTTTATAGCGACGACAATTCACCTTTGGTTGATTTGGTAAAAAGAACTGGATTAGAAATCGCATAGATAAAATGCATCAACACATTTGATTTCTTACCCCGAAAATCTAAACCCAACTTTAGAAATCCAAGGTAATTCTCCGACATTTGCCTTGAATTTGTAACCGAATAATTAAAATCCATGAAAAATTCAACAAAAACTGCCCTGATTGCTTTCATTTTGGGTTTGGGTGTTATGTTTGTAGCTGATATGATTTCCCATTTCAACAATCGATACTATGAAAGTAATTGACATCATCAATCAAAGCGACAAAACCATTTTTTCGTTTGAGCTTTTACCCCCGCTCAAAGGAAACGATACCAGCAAAATATACAATACCATTGAGAGTTTGGTGGATTTTGATCCGAAGTACATCAACATTACCACTCACCGCGATGAGATGGTGTATGTAGAACTTCCTGACGGCCACATTGAAAAGCGGACAGTCCGCAAACGTCCCGGGACAGTTGCGATTGCAGCAAACATTCAGTATAAATACGGAATTCCGGTAGTTCCGCATATTTTATGCGGCGGCTTTTCGAAAAGCGAAACTGAACATGTGCTGATCGACCTCAACTTTATGGGCATCACAAATGTGCTTGCTTTGCGTGGTGATGGGAACAAAGGTGAACATGTTTTCAGGCCGGATCCAAACGGACATTCGAATGCCAATCAACTGGTTGAACAGATTGTGAATCTGCGCAAAGGGAAATACCTTGAACTTGATTTAAAAAACACGGCACCAATGGATTTTTGCATCGGTGTGGCTGGTTATCCGGAGAAACATTT
>JAUYTA010000672.1 GCA_030695265.1 Bacteroidota bacterium | reverse complement strand
TAATTTCCATGAAATTGTTTTCGAGGAGGAGCATGTTGTCGATAAAGAAGTTGAAAATACCGGGCCATTGGTTTTGCCGGTGGAAATCGACATTGGAAAGTGAAGTGTAAATCCGGCAAACTTCCTGTCCGCCTTCCCTAATAGAACAATAATCCCAAATGAGCGGTTCTGCAAATCCTTCTTCGAGCAATTTCCGGCACTTTTGATGGTTTCAAAAGTTTGGTTTCGTCTTTACTGTACACTTTCAGAATATAAACCTATTGTATCAAATCGCAAACTGCCTGACTAAACTGAACATCAGTTTTAATGGTTACAGAAGTTGCTGTTGAAATCACTGAGAGATTTCTGAATTTGAAATCGGCGCCTGAATTTTCCAGATAGGATTTTACTTTGTCAGGATTTGTAGGAATTATATAATAATAATATTCGCCATCAATATTTATCCGGAAGTCATAATCGGAATCAGCAACCAGTTGTAATTCAGAGATACCTTCAATAAATTTAAATGAGGTCCATTTATCTGTTGAGCCTTTTTTCCTGAATTCGCCCAGAATTGATAAACTCATGCCGACAGATGAATTGGGACAACTATAGCTGGTTATCAGTTTATATGTTTTCAGATTACTTTTTGGAGTTGCAACAAAACTGGCTTTTGCGCCGCAGGGCGAATTTAAGTTCACCGCTGCCGAAATATCATATTGGGCATCACCCAGCAATTCTACCTTCACAGCAGGATTGGAAGCCGGATAGTACAACTGTTCAATCAGGTTATCAGATGGAAAGGTACAGGAGATTTTTCCTGACTTTATTTTCCCGTCGGAGAATGTTATCAGGTAATCAAAAACACCCGTTCCTGTAGCTCCGTTGGCACGTTCAACATGAAGTGTCAATCCGTTATCACATTTCGACAAACCCGATTTTAAAACCGTTGAATAAACATAAGTTCCAGCCTGTAATGCAATATTTTTCGCAGGCGACGCTGGCGGCATAAGGTTGGTACCCTCAGACTGGCTGAAGATATAGACACCATAATCAGCATAGAGCACATTGTCTTTCAAATTATTGCACACAAGCAATCCATTGGACACAGAAGTATATAAGTTTATATACTCATAGGCCGTTCCGGTTGTATAACTGCTGAAATCAGCCTGATAAACCAAATTGGGCGACTGCAACTGTCCATTGTATTCAATATCGAAAGGTTCACCAAAAGCGCCGATATTTGCCGATTTGAGGTTGGATTTACGATACATATTTATGACCAGATCTTTTATTCCTTCGGAAGTATAACTGATAAACTGAGGAGCCGAAATGTAATTCAGGCTACTGGCGACTACGGTCAGTTCAATCGGATTCTGCGAATTGACAATTATATTTGGATCATGTCCAACTTCAACAAAACCCGCATTCGTATTGTAGATTGTATTTTTATAACCTCCAAAATTTATCAGATTGGCAGCATCATTGCCCGAAAACCTTATTTCAACCTGTTCGTTTTCGATTGCCTGCCCGGTAGACATATCCTGCAAACTGACGGCAATTTTAGTCTTAATAAAATTTCTGTCCATCAATAGTAATGTAACTGACTCACCCGTTTCCTTGTCCGTCATAGGATCTTTGAACATATCCTTACAACCTGGCAACAAGATACTTATCAACAGAACACCGAATAAAGTCACATTTCTGAATTGTATTTTAGATATCATATCAAATAGATTTAAATCATTAATAATAGTTGTCAGAAACCTATAATTTTATATGAGAGAGAGAATTTCAAAACAGGATAAATATTGTACTGGTTGATCTGTCCCTCCAGTCTTTCGGCTTGTTGCTGATCAGGATTGGAAGTAGGTGAAAGCAAACCGGTTGATGTGATGGTTATTTCCGGAGGCCCCTGATAAAAACCTCCCAGTTCGAATGCAAATCCAACTTTATTTTTATATCCCAAAGTTCGTCCGAATCCGATTCCGGCATACGGAGAAATCTTCGACGAAGGGCTTACTTCGAATCCAAAAGTCCCGATGTCTTCCCTTGGAATTTGTATATCTCCATATTGCATGTAGCTTGCCGCTTCCCCATCAACAATTGTATTAAACATATTCAATCCGGCACCGCCAGTTACAAATAGGTGGCGAGCCAGGTAATAGTCGAACAACAACGAAACGCTACCTGTTTGGAAATCCACATTGGCATCGTAATCAACAGATTCCTCATCAAAACTAAAACTTGATGTTAATGCAAGTTTTTCATATCCTAAACGAACGCTCATCCGCTTGTGAAAATTAAAAACCGCGTCGCCCCCAAAACCGTTTGTCGAGCTTTTCGCGGCTAAACCCAAACCCTTTGAAAATTCTTCCTGTGCCTGAAGGCTGATAACTCCTGAAAATGTCAGCAAAAGAATTAGAAGTGCGAATTTAAATGTCTTCATATATTTTATCAATGATTCATCAAGTGGGAATAACGAAACACTTGAGTAAAGGGTTATTATTCAGAAATAAAACTAAGCAATTTGTTTATAACAGGCAAAGATATATGCAAATTAGTTTTATATGACTTCTGATGCAGTTTTTTTTTCTGAAGTAACAACCTGCCAGTTGATATGAAAAAAAATAGCCGGTTCTTTACAGAGACCGGCCATTGGTATTTTGCTTGGTAAACTTACTTTTTAATTATTTTTTTGTATCCGTAGATAGCTGAAGCGCCCAATTCTTCTTCGATGCGAAGCAATTGGTTGTACTTTGCCATACGGTCTGAACGGCTCAACGAACCGGTTTTGATCTGTCCGGCGTTGGTTGCAACAGCAATGTCGGCAATTGTTGAATCTTCGGTTTCGCCTGAACGGTGTGAAGTAACAGTGGTGTAACCAGCACGGTGAGCCATTTCAATAGCGTCAAGGGTTTCGGTTAAAGTACCAATCTGGTTTACTTTAATCAGGATTGAGTTACATGCACCCATTTCGATACCTTTTTTCAGGTATTCGATATTGGTCACGAAATTGTCGTCACCAACAAGCTGGATTCTATCGCCCAACTTCTGGGTTAATTCAACCCAACCTTTCCAGTCGCCTTCAGCCATACCATCTTCAATTGAGTCGATGGGGAAGTTGGCTACCAATTGTGCAAGAAATTCAGTTTGTTCTGCTGATGTTCTTTTTGCACCTTTTGCGCCTTCGAATTTTGAATAATCGTAAATGCCATCTTTGAAGAATTCAGAAGCAGCACAATCCATCGCGATTGAAACATCGCCGCCGTCCTGAGCACGACCTGGTTTGTATCCGGCGTTCTTGATTGCCTGAATAATGCTGTTCAATGCATCTTCTGTTCCGTCCAGTTTAGGAGCGAAACCACCTTCGTCACCAACAGCAGTGCTTAAACCTCGATCGTGAAGAACTTTTTTCAGGTGATGGAAAACTTCAGCACCCATGCGTAAACCTTCGCGGAAAGAAGGAGCGCCGATTGGGCGGATCATGAATTCCTGGAAAGCGATAGGAGCATCAGAGTGTGAACCACCGTTGATGATGTTCATCATTGGAACCGGTAATGTTTTTGCGTTTGCGCCGCCTATGTAACGGTAAAGAGGCATATCAAGCGCATCGGCAGCAGCTCTCGCAACGGCCAGCGAAACTCCCAACATAGCGTTGGCACCCAGTTTTGATTTTGTTTTTGTTCCGTCAAGCGCAATTAATTTTTTATCAATAGCTACCTGATTTAAAGAGTTCATGCCTACAATTTCTTTGGCAATAACAGTATTTACATTGGCAACAGCCTTTAAAACGCCTTTGCCTAAGTAACGGCCTTTGTCGCCATCGCGCAATTCCAACGCTTCGTTTTCGCCGGTTGATGCTCCGGATGGAACTGCCGCACGGCCTATTGCACCACATTCAAGAGTTACTTCTACTTCAATGGTTGGATTACCACGTGAATCCAGGATTTCTCTA
>JAUYTA010000671.1 GCA_030695265.1 Bacteroidota bacterium | reverse complement strand
GTTAGTAATCGCTGCAAACTGATTGTACAATCAGAACTTGAAAAACTTGGGCTACATTATACAGCCATAAATTTGGGCAACGCGGAAATCACCGAAGACATCCCTACAGAAACGAGAAACCTGCTGGATTTCAATCTGAAGAAATTCGGGCTTTCGATAATTGAAGACAAGAAAGGGATGTTGGTTGAAAAAATAAAAAATATTATCATTGAATTGGTTCATTATTCAGAAAATCAGCTCAAGATTAACTTCTCTGATTATTTAAGCGAAAGACTAAATTACGATTATACCTATCTGGCCAATCTCTTTTCGGAATTACAGGGAATCACCATTGAACACTACTTTTTGAGCCACAAAATTGAACGGGTAAAGGAATTGCTGATTTACGACGAACTCAACATTACCGAAATAGCATACAGATTGCATTACAGCAGTGTTGCGCATTTGTCGAACCAATTCAAAAAAATCACCGGATTAACCCCGTCCCACTACAAACATCTCAAGTCGAAAAAACGTATTCCACTCGAAAAGGTGTGAATAATGTAACTCCTCTCTGCAATTGTGTAACACTTTCGTGTATTTAAAGACACACCTTTGTTCTAGAAATAGATTGTCCGTTTACCAACCTGGTTGGCATTTTGTGTCAGTCAATTGTGGTCATTTATTGTCATTTTGTTGTCATTTTCCGGCAACTTAATGACTACCAATGACAATAGAATGACTTTTATGACATTGGGTTAATCATCCGGTCAGCTAAAACAAATCTGATATGAAACGTTACTTTAATATTCTCATTATACTTCTGATTAACACATTGTCAGTTAATGCACAACCATTTGTTAATCCAACTATCAAACCAAATACAGCGTTTAAAGCCGGCGAAAAACTTACCTATCAAATCAGGTATGGAATTATTGTTGGTGGAATTACCACACTCTCACTAACAAATGATATTTACGAAAACAAAGAGGTTTTTCATGCTGTTGCCACCGGTAAGACAACAGGTATGGCCGAAGTTATTTATGGGGTAAATGATGTTTACACAAGTTGGTTCGACAAGGAAACAAACCTTTCGTACAAACAAATACGC
>JAUYTA010000664.1 GCA_030695265.1 Bacteroidota bacterium | reverse complement strand
TGTTGTTTTATCATTATGGTTTGTCACAGCTCATGCTCAGCTTGAGCACGAAGTGACTGGTTATGTTTGGCCAACCGACCCGCTTGTTCTCGAAAAACTGGATCAGTGGCAGGACATGAAATTTGGATTGCTCATGCATTGGGGAGCTTATAGCCAATGGGGCATCGTGGAATCATGGTCGATTTGTCCCGAGGATTATGGCTGGTGCGAACGTCGTAAAGGCAGTAATCCGAATGACTACAATACCTACCTGAAAGAATATGAAAACCTGAAGCTTTCTTTTAATCCGGTTGGTTTTGAGCCCGAGCGCTGGGCAGAAGCTGCAAACCGGGCAGGAATGAAATACGTGGTTTTTACTACCAAACACCACGATGGCTTCAGTATGTTCGATTCAAAATACACCGATTATAAGGTAACCGATGCTGCCTGCCCTTTCCATGTAAATCCCAAAGCAAATATTACAAAAGAAATATTTGATGCTTTCAGGAAAAAAGGATTGTGGGCCGGAGCTTATTTCTCAAAACCTGACTGGAATTCGGAGCATTACTGGGATCCTTATTTCCCTCCACTCGACCGGAATGTAAACTACGATCCTGAGCTTTATCCCGAAAAGTGGGAAAAGTTTGTTGATTTTACCCACAATCAAATTCTGGAATTGATGACTGACTATGGAAAAATTGATATTCTTTGGCTCGATGGCGGATGGGTAAGCAAAAAATCTCCGGAACAGATTAAAGCAAGTTATGAAAGGCGTACAGAAGGGATTGCTTCAGGTTTCCTGAAAAACCGTTCTGTCAACCAGGATATTCGTATGGATGAACTGGCTGCAAAAGCACGTGTGAAACAGCCCGGGTTGATTGTTGTTGACCGTGCCGTTGAGGGACCCAATCAGAATTACCTGACGCCCGAAAATACCGTTCCCGGCGAGATGTTGCCCTATCCGTGGGAATCGTGCATCATTGCCGGTGGTGGCTGGTCGTGGGTGCCCGATGCAACATTTATGCCTCCCCGAAAAGCGATCCACATGTTGGTTGATATTGTTGCCAAAGGCGGAAACCTTTTGTACAATATTGCTCCCGGTCCCGATGGCAAATGGCCTGAAGGGGCATACTCCCTGCTCGAAGCAATGGGCAAATGGATTGATGTGAATGGCGAAGCAATCTACAGTACAAGGGCTGTTGCGCCATATAAATCAGGAAATATTTGTTTTACACAGAATAAAACCACAAAATCGGTATATGCCATTTATTTGCCTCAGGAGAATGAGAAGTTATTGCCTTCCGAAGTAATTGTAGAAGGCATCGCGCCCGCACAAGGCACTAAAGTCGAATTGCTTGGCGTTTCCGGTTCACTGAAATGGCAGAAAACTGCAACAGGCTTCAAAATCTTTGTACCGTCAAAACTTCAAAACAGTCCGCCTTGCGGCGAAGCATGGTCTTTTAAAATCCATACAATAAAATAAGGAAAATGAGAAAACTATATCTGTTGGGCATATTGATTACCGTTGCAATAATTGGTAATGCAATACCCAAAACGTATCCTGAAATTGTTAGTGTCAGCTATCAAACCGTTGTCAATGGAAAAGCCCGCCCTGGTGTACCTAAAACCATGTTGTTGTGTTCTCCGGTTGCAGCTAAATCGTGGACTGAAAGTGATTCAAAGAAGTTACTTTCCACAGTAGCAAAAGAAACGAATTACATTGATTTCACGCAGAAGAAAACGTTTCAGCTTGCCCGCTTTTCCGACGGGAAAGTTATTCATACACCTTTGGAATTTTCAGAATATCCGGTGTTTACCGAAACCGGTGAAACAGCCGTCATTCTGGGCTATAACTGCAAACACCTCAAAACTTCGCTGCGGTCAAATTCAATCGATATTTGGTACACTACCGAAGCTGGCGTAAAAGGAACGCCTGCAATGGCTTATGGAATTCCTGATGGACTGGTTCTGAAAATAGTCAGGAATGGCAATTACGAGATTTCAGCCATCGAAGTAAAATTGCTGAAAAAGAAAGATACCGAACAAATTATTCCTGAAGCGATGGGCGAAAGCCTTGATTTGCCACTTTACAAACACCGCATCACTGAAAATCTGATCACAACGGTGAACGTTTTTACCAACGAACAAATCAGCTTTGGAAATGAAATCGTAAATTCGACTGACACGGAATCAGAAAAAACGTTCAAATATTCAGCAGGAACGGTTCTCCTGAAAAAGGTAAAACTACCGGTTGTTCCTGATGATACCCGTTTGTTTGTCGAGTTGTACCAGCATTCCAATGGAGATGCTTATGACCGCACAGGCTCCGTATTTGTAATTCCGGAAGACAAAGAACAGTCATTTCTTGCCGGATTGAGAAATGGAACAACAAGTTTACCTGTCTTTCAGGCAAAAAACGGGAAATCCTACCAGGGAGTTGCTGCAACCGATCACTTTTCCCCATTGGTTGAAATCATGCGCTTTTTTACCTCCTTCGGCATTGGGCAGTTCAACGACAAAGTAACCGTATTTGGCCAGCAATGGGAAGACTCGACCTTGTTCAAACAAGATGTTTCAGAATTGTTGCCGGTGCTTCAGGGCGAACGCTGGATTGGTGTTTTTATAGGCAATTACGACAAAGGCGGACACAAAGCCAGTTTGAAGTTGAAATATTACCCCGGAAGTATGGAGGTGTCGGACAAGCCAGCTAAGAAATATTGGATCATGCCGCTTTTCAATACCCTGAATGTAATGGAAATGTCGGGACAGGAATACGGAACCATGTTCGAAAACGATTCGCTGAAGGTTGATTTCGAAGTTCCTTCAGGAGTGAAAAATGTGCAGATGCGCTACATTTCAACCGGTCATGGTGGTTGGGGTGGGGGAGACGAATTCAACCAGAAAATGAATACTGTTTTGCTCGATGGAAATATCTTATTTCAGTTTACGCCCTGGCGAAGCGATTGCGCGACCTTCAGAAATCACAATCCTGCCTCCGGAAATTTCTGGAATGGCATAACTTCGAGCGATTACAGCCGCTCCGGATGGTGTCCCGGAACTGCGACAAATCCGGTTTTTCACCCAATTTCAAATTTAGAAGCCGGAAAACACCAGGTGAAAGTGGCAATTCCGCTTGGGAAAAGCGAAGGCGGCAGTTTCAGCGCCTGGAATGTTTCAGGAATGTTGATAGGAGAGTATGAATGACAAAGTGGTCAGTGTTCAGTCTCAGTTGGCAGCCCTGCCCCCTGCTCCCTGCTCCCTGCTCCTTGCCAAAATAAAATCAGCAGTTCGCATGAAATTGCCTAAAAATTCGTATTTTTGCAGTCCTTAATACCGGGGCTGACTGGTTTTGACAGCGGGTAGAAGAGGTATGTAAGCATGTCGGGCCTTGATCGCACAGCCCGTTAACTCGGCGTTCAAAATTCAATTGGCGAAAACAACTACGCTCTTGCTGCGTAACCGAACTAAGTAGGTTACACTTCATTCCGGTATTAGATACTGGAACGGGACATCGCCCGGGTGCTACTTCCCTGAAGCGGCCCGATCAGGCGGTGCAAATAAATCGGGGATAGTGGAGGTTAAGCTTCGGGACTTCTGCAAAATTAAGAAGCTAAGGTAAAAGTCGGTGGCCCTGATCCAGCTTTTATTCGAAAATCAAGTCTGGGGATAAACATGTAGAAGGCATATTGCTTCCTCGTTTGGACGCGGGTTCGATTCCCGCCAGCTCCACAAATATAGCTGATAATGAGTACTTTGTGAAGCAAGCACCCAATTTTACACCCAATAATGTAAGATTGGGTGTTTTTTAAAAGTAACCCTATTCGACAGCACATTTTGACCCAACCTGCTCAATTATTATTTCATTGATTTTATCTGGTAAGTGATATTTACTCTATGACACAAATTTTTATAAAAAAAGGAAATGTCAAATTTCGAGTATGATGATGTGCTGTTGAATTGGGAAATAACTGGCATCGGGAGGAGGTGCGTGGGCAGTTATTCTCATTTCAATAGCATGATGAAACGCTCAATACAGGGTGAACAAAGCGACAGTGATCGGAAACCGGTTTATGGGACAAACAATTCGCAGGTAAAAATAAGCAGGAATGATGTTGTCGTGGGTGGGGAAAGGTGTGGGTGTTGAGGCACGAAACACTTACACGTGCGTTGCTGAAGCGGGTGAGGTGAACGAATGAAATAGTGTAGTGAGGTACGAACGGAACGGTTGAATGAGTGAGACGAATCGGCTGCAAGCATAAGGCCTTGCGCGAAAGATCCTCTATTTTTACCTGCACCTTTAAAGGGCGGTGGGGCTTTGTGGCTTTTGGTCTTCAGGGGCGAACACTTCGCAGGACATACCGCTGATTGCGTTGGGAAAAGCAAGGGTGGTGACTGAATGCAATGGAGCGAATGGGATTGGGTGGAATGCAGCTTCCCGTTTTGGCTTTGAGTTCCGGAATGTGGGATAGGAAAGCCAAAGGGGAGCGGAATGAAACCGCGGGTTGCCTGAGCGCAATGGAATGAAGGAAGCTCTCTTGCGTGGGTAGCCGAGGCTGGGGACTGACAAAGAACGGAATGGAACGAACGGTGGCGGAACGAAGTGCAGCACTGGAGTGTAATGGAGAGAAGCGGAAGCCACCTGCCGCAGGCTTTGGCCGTAAAACACTTCATGGCCTGCACCATAGACGGGTGGTGGGGCTTTTGTGGTTTTTCCGGGCGATTATGCTGATTAGAAAGATACTGATCGCGAACCGATAGCAGTGATTTCCGAATGACCAGATACAACTGTTTCAGATATAATTTTTGAAGCAAAATGAAGAATTGTTAGCTCCAATCTTAAAAGGTTTTCTTACAGTCTGAAGATCCCTTCGCTTTTTCCCCTTATTTGCCGAATAACAGTACCAATTTTAAGTCTATCCGGGATAATCCTTCATATTCGCCGCTTTCAAGTTTAATGGTTTCAATGGTTGTCCCATCGTCCCACTTGTACCTATATAAATTGCCGGATATAAGGGAAAGCTGTATGCCAAGGCTGGTCTTTTCCGATACGCTAAATTGATAACCAATATCATAAGACGTTCCCAAAGTACTCCCGGTCATTTTATAGTTGTCCACTATTGCTTTATCGTCATTGTATCCCATATACCCTATGCCCATGCCCAGTGTAAAAGCCTTGTTTTTACTGCCATTCAAAAAGCGCGTAGAAAACGTTGGACCAATAAAACTGATCGACAACTGATCGCTCATCCGACCATACCGCCTTTCCCCCTGGTTATCTTCAACATAGATATCATCCATGTTGTTTGACGAATTGAAC
>JAUYTA010000659.1 GCA_030695265.1 Bacteroidota bacterium | reverse complement strand
CAACGAGGATCCTCGTTGGTTAGTTCATATCAGATTGAAGCTGTTGCAATCGGCAACGGAACAGCAAGCAGGGAAACGGAACAAATTATCAAGAAACTGCATTTCGATCGTGAATTGAAAGTATATGTGGTTTCTGAAGATGGCGCTTCCATTTATTCTGCCTCCAAAATTGCCCGCGAAGAATTTCCGCAGTATGATGTAACAGTTCGCGGAGCTGTTTCGATTGGCCGCCGGCTGATGGATCCGTTGGCAGAACTGGTTAAAATTGATCCGAAATCGATTGGTGTTGGCCAATATCAACACGATGTTGATCAGAAGAAATTAAAAAACAGTCTGGACAAAGTGGTTGAATCGAGTGTGAACCTGGTGGGAGTGAATGTCAACACTGCTTCACAACATTTGCTTACTTATATTTCAGGACTTGGGCCACAGTTGGCACAAAATATTGTTGATTACCGGAAAGAAAACGGACCTTTCAGTGCAAGAAGTCAGATACAGAAAGTTCCCCGAATGGGTGCAAAAGCTTTCGAACAGTCTGCCGGATTCTTGCGGATTCCGGAAGCTGCAAATCCGTTGGATAAAACCGCTGTTCATCCTGAATCGTACCATGTGGTAGAAAAAATGGCGAAAGATCTGAAATGTACCATACCGGAATTGATTTCAGGAGAAGAACTTCAGAAACAAATAATTTTAACCAATTATGTGAGTGATAAAACCGGTTTGCCCACTTTGGAAGATATCAAACGCGAGTTGGCCAAACCGGGACTGGATCCGCGAAAAGGTATTAAAATGTTTGAATTTGCACCTGATGTTTTAAAGGTGGAGGATATAAAAGTAGGTATGGTACTTCCGGGAATCGTCACCAACATCACCAAATTCGGGGCTTTTGTTGATGTTGGCGTAAAGCAGGATGGGTTGGTACACGTGTCGCAGATGGCGGACCGCTTTATTAGCGATCCGGCCGAAATAGTAAAATTACACCAGCATGTACATGTCAAAGTAATAGAACTCGATTTGCAGAGAAAGCGAATTCAGTTAAGCCTGAAGCAGGTGCAGCAGAATTAAAAAGTCTTTTCCTCCGGAATAATCGCCCACATAATCAGGTAGGCAATTAGTCCCGGAAAGCCAACACTGGCAATTGAAAGTACCACGTACCCAATACGTACGATGGTCGGATCAACATCAAAATAGTTACCTATTCCGGCTAAAACGCCGCCAACCATTTTGTCTTTCGATCTGGTCAATCTTTTTTGTGGTGCCATGATTAGTCGTCCCCCCCATCTTCGAAATAACTGTCCTGATTTTCCAATTCAGCTTCGAGAAACTCTTCGGCTTCTCCAAGCAATTGAGCGATTAGATCTTTGTCTTTGGGTTCTTTATCAATCCAGTAAATTTTCTGATTGACAGAAAAGTCTTCAATGTCACTTCCCACAATAAATCTGGGATCTTCATTGTGAAC
>JAUYTA010000657.1 GCA_030695265.1 Bacteroidota bacterium | reverse complement strand
AAAGCTGCCCACGAAAAATTCCAGAAAGTGAACGAAGCCTGGGATACAGTAAAAAAACAGCGGGGAATAGTTTAAAATGATCGAGAAAACGAGGGAACTTGCCGAACTGAATATTGCCAGGTTAATGCTCAAGTTTTTCATACCGGCATTCATCGGCGTGTTTGTAAATGCTTTATACAATATTGTTGACCGCATTTTCATCGGGCAAGGTGTTGGTTCAATGGCGCTTAGTGGCATCTCTGTAATATTTCCGGTGATGCTTATCGTGATGGGATTCGGAATGTTGATCGGTATTGGCGCCGGAGTATTGGTTTCGATCAACATGGGAAAACGCAACATGGACAAAGCTGAAAAAGTGCTGGGAAGCAGTTTTTTGCTGATGTTGCTGATTTCGGTCGTCATCACTATCATTGGTTATTCAGTAAAAGGCCCGATGCTACGCTCATTTGGTGCAACAGCCGAAACAATACAATATGCAAACGATTACCTGGATATCATACTTGCAGGAGTTGTTTTTCAGGTCGTTGGCTTCTCGCTGAACAATATCATCAGGGCCGAAGGAAATGCGCGCATTGCCATGTATTCAATGATCATTAGTGCAGGTACTAACCTGATCCTGGATCCGATTTTCATTTTTGGTTTTGGCATGGGAGTAAAAGGGGCAGCCTATGCAACCGTTATTTCAATGATGATGCTTACCGTTTGGGTTTTAATTCATTTCCAGAGTTCCAAATCGGTGGTGAAACTGAAAACTGAGAACATCAGGTTCGACTCCAAAATTTTGTTCGAGATTATGGCCATCGGAATGGCTCCATTTGTTATGCAGATTGCCAATAGCTTTGTTCAGGGTCTGCTCAATACCAAATTGATAGCTTTTGGAGGCGATCTGGCCGTGGGCGCAATGGGAATTGTGAACAGCGTAGCAACAATGATCGTGATGGCGATTGTGGCCATAAACATGGCAACACAGCCAATCATCAGTTTCAACTACGGAGCAAAATCATTTTCAAGAGTAAAAGAAACCTTGCGCATTGCTATGATTTCGGCAACGGTCATTTCAATTCTTGCCTTTATAATGGTCGAAACAATTCCTGATTCAATTGTAAAACTTTTTAATTCATCGGATCCCGGACTGCTGAGTTTTGGCCGCGATGGACTAAGGCTGGGAATGCTTGCCTTGCCATTTATAGGATTTCAGGTGGTAGCAGGAAACTTCTTTCAATCAATGGGAAACGCTAAAATTGCAGTATTGCTCACATTGCTTCGACAGGTAATTATCCTGATTCCGCTCTTGTTTATTCTTCCCAATCATTTTGGCCTCAACGGGATTTGGATATCGATGCCAATATCAGATTTCTGTTCAGCAATTATCGTGGTATTTTTCCTGGTCAATCAATGGAAAAAGCTAAATTGACAATTTTAAAACAAAACTGATAATGAACAAGAAACAACTTTTTGACTCACTTGCCGAAGGAAAAAGAATTGACCGTACCATTTTCCGGCCAATCCTGATGCACTTTGCAGCCCGTTTTAATAGCAATACCTACGGAGAATTTGCTTCTGATCATAAAGTGCTGGTTGATTGCAACATCAAGGCACTGGATCATTTTGACATTGATATGGTCGGCCTGATTTCTGATCCTTACCGCGAAACTTCGGCATTTGGCGCTCCAATTATTTTCTTGCCCGAAGCCGTTCCTCGATGTGAAAAAATTATAGTCAAATCTTGGGATGATATACACAACCTGCAGCGACCAGATGTTTGCAAATGTACACGGACTCTCGACCGCATTAAAGGCGCTGAACTTTTTCAGAAGAAATTACAGGGTACAGTTCCGGTAATTGGCTGGATTGAAGGGCCGTTGGCTGAAGCCTGTGATTTGGCGGGCGTAAGCCAAATGATGACCCAACTAATGATTGACCCCGATTTTTGCAATTTATTGCTCGACAAATGTACAGTTACCGCCAAAGATTTTGCAAAAGCTCAGATAGAAGCTGGTTGTGATGTGATTGGAATAGGTGATGCCATTTGTTCGCAAATTGATCCGTTTACATACGATACCTTTGTAAAAGAGCGACACCGCGAAATCATCGCTTTCATTCATGCCAACGGTGCAAGAACTAAATTGCACATTTGCGGAGATATCACACACCTGTTGCCTTCGCTTAAAAATGTAGGAACCGACATCCTTGATCTGGATTACGATGTTGACATTGCCCATGCACGATCTGTAATTGGCGAAAAAACCATTTTGTGCGGAAACATCAATCCTGTGACAATACAAAACACTACTCCTGGAGAAGTTGAAAGATTATCGCGCGAGCTTGTTGCCCTTCATGGTGACGAACGTTTTATTCTGTCCGCCGGATGTGAAATTACTGTTGGAACTCCGGTCGAAAACCTGATGGCCATGCGAAAAGCAAGTTTGTAAATACGCATTCAAACCAAATCACATGCATCTGCTGGCATCCAATGCCTGTCTTTACCATCCCACTTGATGTTGCAGCCAATCGGGTTGGTTATCGGCACAGAAACCTGTTGTCCGGCAAGTATTTCCGAAAGCGTACGATCTAAATCGTTCACGGTCATTTTCGATACATCGCGTGGCTGATCGACCCCACGACCAGTATAAACCAATTTTCGTTCCTGATCAAATACATAAAAATGAGGTGTTTTCAGCGCTCCGTAGGCCAATGCAACCTGCTGAGTTTCGTCGTGGAGATAAATCCATGGAAATTGGTTTTCACTCATGCGAACAACCATATTTTCAAAACTATCTTCCGCATAAGTATTTGGAC
>JAUYTA010000650.1 GCA_030695265.1 Bacteroidota bacterium | reverse complement strand
CGAAACGAAAACATAGATGTAATTAATTATTCGGCCAACATGCAACTGTTTATTCAGCGTGCATTGAACCCGGCAAAAGTATCATCCATCAAATTGCACGAAGACACCAAAAGAGCCGACGTTTATCTGAAACCCGATGAGGTTTCGATGGCCATTGGGAAAGGTGGTTTGAATATCAGGCTTGCCAGCCAGCTTACCGGTTACGAAATTGATGTTTACCGTGAAGTTGCGCAGGACGATGAAGACGTGAATCTGGAAGAATTTTCAGATGAAATTGAAAGCTGGGTAATTGACCAATTGAAATTGATTGGTTGCGATACCGCGAAAAACGTATTGACCCTTACCCGGTCAGAACTGATCAAAAGAACCGATCTCGAAGAAGAAACAATCGATGAGGTTCTTAGAATCCTTAGAAATGAATTTGAATAAACTTGATAGTTTATGGTTATAGGAAGTATTAAAAGACTAAGTAAAGTAGCGCGGGATTTCAACGTTGGTATTTCAACCATCGTTGAGTTTCTGCATAAGAAAGGATTTGCCATTGATACAAATCCGAACAACAAGATTACAGATGATGCATATCTTCTGCTTGAAAAAGAGTACAAAGGTGATGTTAGCCTGAAAAAAGAGTCGGAAAAAATCAATCTGAAAATTCATCGGGGAGCAAAAGAATCTGTTTCGCTCGACGACATGAAGGAAACAGGACATCGTACTGTTGATGAGGATGATTTTGTCGATGACGAGGTTATCATCAAAGGTAATACTTCCAAAAAGATTGAACCATCTCACCATACCGAGCCAAAACCTGCAAAACACGAACACAAAGTAGCTGAAACCTATACTATCAGCAGACCTGAAATCGAACCACTAAAGGTGTTAGGCACAATAAACCTCGATCATTTAAAAACTCCGCACAAGAAAAAAGAAGAGCCGGTAATTCAAGTTGAAAAGCCTGCTGTTACTCACCAGAAGCCAGTTACGGAACCAAAACCAGTTGCTGAAACTGCTGTAAAAGAAGAAGAAAAAGCTAAGGTTGAAAAGACTGTGGCTGAAGTTATTGAAGAAAAACCTACGGTTGCCCCAAAACATGAGGTCAAAGAAAAAAAACATCATGAAGTTGCAAAACCTGAAATCAAAGAGGAAAAAGCTCAGGTAATTTTCCAGGTTGATCATTCGGACAACGAAGTTATGACCACCAATGTACCAAAAGTAGAAGAGGTAAAGGTCGTAGGAAGAATTGATCTGAATTTACTGAACCAAAAAACCAGGCCGGCTAAAAAAAGCAAAAGACAAAAGGAAGAAGAACGCAAAGATCGCGACCGTGTCCGCCGGGATACACAACAGCCTGCCGAAAAAGAAAATATCGTTCAAAAAGAAACCGGCAATACAGAAAGAACTTCTCCAACTGTAATAAAAGCCAAAGCTGAAAGACTTTCAGGACCAACAGTTGTTGGAAGAATCGAACTTCCTTCGGATAAGAAGCCAGTATTGTCGGAAGCAGCACAACAACAGGCACGTAATAAGAAGAAAAGAAAACGTATTTCAAAAGATATTCCGGGAACCCAGCAACGTGTGAATACGGTTGATAAACCGTTGGTTGCAGGTGAAAGGAGAAAACTTGTTGTTACCAAAAATATTGGTGGCACTGCCCCTGCCGGTGGTGGTGGAGGCGACAGATCAAAACTAAAAAAACGTCCGCTCCTGAAAAAAGAAGTCAGCGAAGAGGATGTTCAAAAGCAAATTA
>JAUYTA010000649.1 GCA_030695265.1 Bacteroidota bacterium | reverse complement strand
GATCGACAGTGTGTCCAATATACTAGATGCCCTGGCAGTTCTTCCGGAGTATCGCATGGTATGAGGTGTCTGTTCGGAAAACACTTTTCGATCACACGTTGAATCTCTGCATTTAAATTTCCGTGTTCTAAGCAAGATGATATGAACGTGAGGACATCGTCTTCACTAATATCTGAAAGTGCAAGTTTTAAGGATAAAAAGCTTTAATCAACCATTCAACTTATAGTCAGGATTTCACTTAAAATGGATGACTGACTTAACCAACTCAATCAATTTTCAAAACTTCAGCTTTAAACTCTTCCAAAATCAACTGATGGTCAAAAGCTAAGTCCGGAAGTTGGTCAAGCGGAAACCATTGTGCTTTTGCAGCATCGTCGCCGGCTTGTGCGATGATTTCATCTTCAGTAAAAGCGTAAAAAATTACCGAAATTGTACGGTGGCGCGGGTCACGGTCAACAGCGCCGAAAGCCTTAAATTGTTTCAATTCTGAGATCCTGATTCCGGTTTCCTCTTCCAACTCCCGCATGCAGGCAGTTTCGAGTGGCTCGTCCATGTCGATGAAACCTCCCGGAAGCGCCCATTTTCCTTTAAAGGGTTCACGACCACGTTCGATCAGCAAAACTGAGTTTTGTTTACTGATCAAAATAGCATCAACAGTAACGGCAGGGCGGGGGTAGGAGTAGGAGTACATATAGTTTCAGGTTTCAGAATGTAGAGTCATTGATTGTCATTGATAGTCATTCGATTGTCATTATCGTTTTTAGTAGAAAAAACAGACGCGAAGCTCTTGACAATGAGTGACACGAAGTTAATGACCACCAATGACAATATCCTAACTTCCGTCTTCCGTCTTCGGTCTCCGGACTTCTGACTTTCTAATCTTTTATTATCCTCTTCATCACCCTCATCTGATGCGTATATCTTTTTGTATCGACATTGAAAATTCCAAACTGGTCAACATTGTCGATGCGGACTTTACCTGAAGCGTGAATTATTTTACGCTTTTCCCAGATAATTCCAACATGCACAATTTGCCCTTCATCATTGTCGAAAAAAGCCAAATCACCGGGACGGGATTCTTCCACAAAACTAATAGCTGTTCCGCAGTGAACCTGCTTGCTTGCATCGCGGGGTAACGCAATGCCAATCATTTTATAAATAATCTGGGTAAATCCTGAACAGTCGATACCAAGAGGAGACCGGCCTCCCCATAAATAGGGTGCATTAAAGTATTTTAAAGCCTGGTCAATCATTGTTTTGCGAATATTTGCCGGCTTTCTGTATGTATAATTTCCGGTATGACGAAAAATTTCCTGCTGAATCGAAAATTCTTTCAGGTAAGGACGCCAGAAAGGAAGAGTGCTTCCGGCAACAATCATCATTGTTTGTTCTGCATTTACCGGAATGATGTTAAAAATATCAGTTGACACAGCAAATGGAGCCTGTTCAATTTTTTGGTAATTTTTTTCAGTCAGAGGAGTGATCATTTTCATGTCAACCCAACCATCATAACCATCGAAAGCCAATTTTACATGCGCCCAACCAAGCATTATTTCATTCACAACGAAATGTTCGCCATATAAAATCTGGGTGATCATTTCACTTTGTTCTGAAGGTTCTTTTCGCACTGGTATGATGCTTAACCCGGAAATGCCGTAATTCATGAGTGGTTTATTTATTCAGGAAAATTGGCGACAGCACTTCAGGTTTCCCACTTATTGCTGTTTATGCTTGTTTCCCGAAGATTTTATTAATTTTAGTTTTTCAAAGATAGAACTTAACAGTTACTTTCTAAATTGCAAAGGTTTTAAATACCATTATTTATGAAAAAATATTTTACCAGTCTTGTTCAGTCTTATCATTGGTTTTTCCTTTCAATGGTTTTTATCATTGGCATCGGACTGATTTTTTTAATATTTCCAGGTGAAAGCCGCTTCAAATACGAATTTCAGAAGGGAAGCCCGTGGCGGCACGAAACGCTGATCGCTCCTTTCGACTTTGCTATTATGAAAACGGAAGCCGAAATAAAGACAGAAAACGACTCTTTATTAAAAAGATACAGGCCGTATTTTACATTCGACACCTTGGTTGGTCGTTCCGCAATCAACGAATTTTCAGTAGCAATTTCAAAATTTACCGAAAGTGATGAAAAAATAAAGTCATCAGACCTGTTTAAGGAATTACCGGGTATTTTAGATAAAATATATAAAACCGGTATTTTACAACAATCTACTGATTCATATAAAGAGCTCGCCGGGAAATCAGAAATCATGGTTATTAAAGGGCAAAAGGCGATCAAAACTCCTGTTGCGCAATTGTTTTCAATTAAAACTGCCTATTCGAAACTGAATGATACGATTCGCGCACTAAGCGGCAAACTTTTTCCTGAATTTTTGAAGTCAGTTAATATCAGTGATTTTGTCGTTGAAAACCTATATTACGACGAACAGCTCAACCGAAACGAGAAGAAGCAATTGCTTGATAAACTTTCAGCCACAAAAGGAATGGTTCAGGCTGGCGAGCGGATCATTTTTCAGGGCGACCTGGTGGGGCAGGAAAAATACATGATTCTTGAGTCGCTGAAAAAAACCTATGAAACAAAAAGGGGTGACAACATCGAATATTTTCTGGTAATAGCGGGTCGACTTCTTATCATTTCAATTTTCATCGTGATGATGTTTCTCTATTTGCTTTTTTACCGTCGCGACATATTCGACCACAAGCGAAAATTCACCTTCATTTTTATGATGATTGTTTTGATGGTTTTCATGGCCGGATTCGCTTCAAATGTAAAAGCCATAAATATTTATATGGTTCCGATGGCCATATTGCCCATTCTTGTCCGGATATTTTTTGATTCGCGAACGGCCATTTTTTCACTGATGATTACAACGCTGCTCATTGGGTTTTTTGCACCTAACAGTTACGAATACATTATTCTTCAGATGGTTGCCGGAGTAATTGCTGTATTTAGCCTGAATAAATTACACAAACGTTCACACATTGTCTTTTCAGCGCTGTGGGTATTTCTTACCTATTCAATCGTTTACCTCGCCATGGCCATGGTTCAGGAAGGCAATCTGGATACCATCAATTGGGTAGCCCTTGAATGGTTTGCGGTAAGCAGTATTTTCATTTTTATTTCATATCCGCTGATCTATATTTTTGAGAAAATTTTCGGTTTTGTTTCAGATGTTACGCTGATTGAACTTTCGGATACCAACCAGCCTTTGCTTCGGAAGCTTGCCGAAGAGGCGCCCGGTACTTTTCAGCACTCCATTCAA
>JAUYTA010000632.1 GCA_030695265.1 Bacteroidota bacterium | reverse complement strand
CAAGAAATGAAAAGAGAAGTATCTGTATTGTTTATGCTTGCGGGCATTTTATTTGCCACCTGTTTGTTGATTTCCAACATCCTTGCCACCAAAATTATGATGATCGGTCCCTGGGCTGCACCTGCCGGTGTGCTGATTTTTCCGATTGCCTATATTCTGAACGATGTAATTACCGAGGTGTGGGGATTTAAAAAGGCGCGTCTGATAATCTGGACAGGATTTGCAGTGAATATTCTGGCGGTGTTGTTCTTCACCTTGGGAATTGTGATTCCGGGTGCGCCATTCTGGCAAAATCAGGAAGCGTTTTCCACTGTTTTGGGCAACACGCCCCGAATTGTGGTAGCCAGTTTGAGCGCCTATTTAATCGGTTCGTTCCTGAATGCTTTTGTAATGAGCCGCATGAAAGTCGCAACCAAAGGCAAAGGTTTCTCCGGAAGGGCAATTGCATCGACACTGGTTGGAGAAAGCGCAGATTCAATTATTTTTATCAGCATCGCTTTTGCGGGAGTTTTCCCACTTGGCGTATTGATCACAATGATTTTTACCCAGGCCATACTGAAAACAGTTTACGAAATCCTTATACTTCCCGTCACAATTTGGGTCGTCGGTTTTGTAAAACGCGTTGAAGGTGTGGATACGTTCGATGAAGGTTTGAATTACAATCTATTCAAGTTGAAAGAAATTTAAGATGAAAACGAAAGCGCTGGTTGTATTTTCCGGAGGGCAGGACTCAACTACCTGTTTGTTCTGGGCATTGAAGGAGTTTGATGTGGTTGAAACACTTTGCTTCGACTACGGGCAACGCCATAGCATTGAATTGGAAGCTGCCCGTGCTATTGCCGAAAATGCAGGAGTGAAATTCACCTTGTTGAATCTGGATTTGCTGAAACAAATCACCCACAATTCGCTGACTGATTCAGCGATGGATGTTGATGAAGAAAAGCCGGAAAATCAACCGCCAAATACACTGGTTGAAGGTCGTAACATGCTTTTCCTAACTTTTGCGGCCATTTTTGCCAAAGGAAAAGACATTCCAAATCTGGTTACCGGAGTTGGACAAGCCGATTACAGCGGATATCCCGATTGTCGTGACGAGTTTATCCGTTCGCTCAATCAGACACTGAACCTGTCAATGGACTACAGTTTTATCATCCACACTCCCTTGATGTGGAAGTCCAAGCAGGATATTTGGGCTTTGTCGGATGAACTGGGCGTATTCGATCTGGTGCGCACTCAAACCGTAACCTGCTACAACGGAATTATCGGAGCTGGCTGCGGCCATTGTCCGGCCTGCCAGTTGCGCAGAAATGGATTGGAAGAATACATGAAAGCCCCCTAAATCCCCCGAAGGGGGACTTTGTGAACGCTCCCAATAACATTTATGCTTAATTTTACCTACTACGTTTTTTTTAGCTGAAACTTGGAATTTGAAACCTGAAATTTGGAACTACTATGAGCGAATTAAAAAATCTCGGAAACGAAAGCAAATACCTGTTTGAATATTCTTCGGAAATGCTTGAAAGCTTTGACAACAAGCATCCGGGAAACGATACGATGGTGAAATTCAACTGTCCGGAGTTTACCAGTTTGTGCCCCATTACCGGTCAGCCTGATTTTGCGACCATTTACCTGAGTTACATTCCCGATCAGAAACTGGTGGAAAGTAAAAGCTTAAAACTGTATTTGTTCAGTTTTCGCAATCACGGCGCGTTTCACGAAGATTGTATGAACATCATCATGAAAGACCTGATTGCCTTAATGGAGCCCAAATACATCGAAGTATGGGGAAAATTCCTGCCCCGCGGCGGTCTCAGTATTGACCCTTATTGCAATCACGGAAAACCCGGCACCAAATACGAGCAGATGGCAGAATTCCGCATGATGAATCACGATTTGTATCCGGAGAAGGTGGATAATCGGTAAGCAAAATCGTTATCATTCTCAATAAGAATTGTATTTTTGTATAAAATCATTAGCTATGAGGATTGTAACTATAGAAATAAAGAATGATATCGCATTGTCGCTTCTCCAAAATTTGGAAAGCATGCATATCATTCGTGTTATTGAGAACAAGCCATTTTCTGATAAAAGAAAACTTTCAGAACGGTTCTCTGGTTGCTTGTCGAAGGAAAGGACAGATGAACTTCAGAAAGAACTTAGTCAAATGCGCAGCGAATGGGAAAGAGATATTTGATAGATACCAATGTGGTATTGGATTTCATGGGTAATAAGTTACCAAATGATGCCAGAATAGCTATAGCTCAGATTATTGATAATGAAATTAACCTTTCGGTTATTAATAAAATTGAGCTGCTCGGATTTTCTAAAATCGAACAAGATTTGGTTGATTTTGTAAAATATTCCAATATTATTCCAATGTCTGATGATATTATAGAAAAGACGATTGAAGTACGTCGTAAATACAAAATTAAGCTCCCCGATGCAGTAATTGCTGCTACAGCTATAATCAGCAACTATACTCTGGTAACCAGCAATATTAAGGATTTTAAAAGTATCTCGGACTTGGAGGTGTTGAATCCTGGCGATATTTAAACCCGATAGAAATATATCAAATAAAAACAAATAGCTGATCTACCTCTGACCACCGGATGCAAATTCCTGGTCAAGATGGTCGAGCTTCACTTCATCGGTTTCTCCAAACCATTTGTGAAGGTGTTCGCGGGCGTTCTTTTTAATTTCAGGAGTAACTTTGGTCGCCATTTGACGAAGTATCAGCAGTAGCACGCCCACATCATCAGTAAATCCGATTAAAGGAGCAAAGTCAGGAATAAAGTCGATGGGCAAAATGAAGTAGCCAAGCGCGGCAGAAATGATAAGTTTGGTTTTGAGCGAAACATCATCCGATTTCATCATATATTGCAGCAGCAGTGCGGGATATACAACTTTCATGCCGGCAGATTTTGCTGTTCTCCGGATTTTTTCCCAAAGAGAAGTTTCTGAATAATGCTGCCGGTATTTTCCTGATTTCGTTTCATCGGAAAATAACTTCCGCACATTTGCGCCAATCTCTATGGCTTGTAGTTTTTTCACGTTCACTTTAGTTATTTCAGACTGATATTTGAATAATCGACCCGAACTTCTCCGTACAAATCTTCTATCAGATCCAACGTTTCCATAACCGATTCAACTGTTTCTGCCTGTAATAGCCTGATTCGGTGCTCTCGGAAATTGGGCAAAGTGGGAAAATATTTGGCAAAATGACGGCGCATCATTAAAATGCCGCTTCGAACATTGTCTTTCCATTCAATCGACATATTGAGCTGATCGCGTACATTCTGTACCACATCTGAAACTGTTGGCGGAGGAAGCAGTTCGCCCGTTTTCAGGTAATGTTTCACTTCATCGAAAATCCACGGACGGCCAATTGAACCACGGCCAATCATCAGCCCGTCCACTCCGGTTTGTTCCAGAAATGCCTTTGCCTTCTCCGGACCATTAATATCTCCGTTTCCGATAATTGGAATCTTCATACGCGGATTATTTTTCACATTGCCAATCAATGTCCAGTCGGCTTCACCAGTATAAAGCTGACTGCGTGTTCGTCCATGAATGGCCAGTGCAGCCACTCCGGCATCCTGCAACCTTTCTGCGACATCAACAATGATTTTATTGTTTTCGTCCCAGCCCAGCCGGGTTTTGGCTGTGACCGGTATTTTTACAGCCTTCACAATCGCTGCTGTCATTCGCTGCATTTTTTCAGGATCGAGCAACATGCCGGCACCGGCTCCGTGCCTGATGATTTTTTTCATCGGGCAGCCATAATTGATGTCGATAAAATCGGGCTGACATTCTTCGGCGACTTTTGCTGCTCCAACCATCGAATCAATGTCGTGTCCATAAATCTGGATAGCAACCGGACGATCGAAATCGAACAGCGTCATTTTTTGCTTTGTTTTCTGAATGTCGCGGATCAGCGCTTCCGACGAAACAAATTC
>JAUYTA010000624.1 GCA_030695265.1 Bacteroidota bacterium | reverse complement strand
CAGGCCTTTTTTAGGGAGCAGAGCACTGTTGATATTTGTAGCTTATAGGTTGCAATTCACAAAAGAGGTGCAGAGCGCCGGGATATAGGTATTACTTTTATTCACTTCTGTTCAGGCTAAAAATGTATGCATTGTCAATGTTCGTTTCACCGGAAAAAATCAAAGTATTCATTTCAAAAAACCAGGCTGACGTAGTTTAATTTCCCAAATGCAATACTTTCCCCAAGTGCCTATTTCTTCGGACTTCCGTCTCCCGTCTTCCGTCTCCTTACAAAAACTTCTCCCTGTTCTGTAAATTAAACAATCCGTAGAGGATAAAAAGGAGTGAGCCAACTGCCTGGAAAATACGATTTTTCATGGCTATTTCCTGCCAAACCATTTCGTTGAGGCGGTTCGGGATTTCAAACGGGTTCAGGAAAATATTCCACATGGTACGCTCAAACATTCCGGATAAAATCAGCAGACCAACACCGATAATTACCATTACCACTGCTGTTCCGTTTCCGTTTTTTATGATGGTCGAAAACATAAATGCCATCGAACCAAGGAAATATACCGGGAACATTACCTGTGTTGCAAGTTCAAAAATACTCACCGGTGTGAGAAGGTAATAACTCATTACGGTGAGACCCAACATCATCAGGAAAACAAGCACAAAAACCAATAGCAGCCGCACCAGCCATACTTTGTAGCGGTAATCGGGAATACCAAAGAGTATTTCGAGAATTCCGGCATCCAGGTCGTTTTGAATCCCAAAAGTCATGGGGTAAAAAATGAGTAGCAATCCAGGGGTAATCTGCAAACCGTAAATAAAACCCTCGTCGATTTGGTTGCCTTCGTATATGTTGGTAATCGCAATAAAAAAGTAGAAAGCCATTGCTGCCAGCACAAACCAGACGAACCGGCTGCCGAAAATCACCTTCATATTGTATTTGATCATTTTTCGGAACAATGTCCAGAAATTGGCGGTATTGATTGCTTGCATAATTATTATGTTTTTATATTTTATTTAAACCACATAGACACATAGACCACATAGGAAGAAAAAATAAGAAAAAACTAAGTGCCCTATGTGCCTATGTGGTTATCTTTCATCTTATTTAGTTATCCTCATTTTAAATCCTTTATCAAACACAAATAAGCATCCTCCAACACCGGATTGGCCGGAACCGCATCTACGGCAGGTTTTTCCTTCGAGAGGAAACGCACCCTGATCTGGTCGCCCTGCCGCATGTGGTGGGTAACCAGTTGTTTGTTTTCCATCTTATCAAATTCGTCAACCGACAAATCGAATTGCCAAACCATGTCTTTGGCCAGGTGCACCATTTCTGAAGGTTTTCCGTTGTATTTAACCTGTCCGCGGTTGATCACAGCCACCTGGTTGCACGAGCTTGAAATATCCTCGATGATGTGTGTCGAGAAAATTACGATACGTTCGCGGCTCAACTGAACCAACAGGTTGCGGAAACGGATGCGTTCGCGCGGATCAAGCCCGGCAGTTGGTTCGTCAACCACCAGTATTTTAGGCAAGTGCAGCAATATTTGGGCGATACCAATCCGCTGTTTCATCCCTCCGGAGAAAGAACCGATTTTGTCATTTTTTTTCTCCCATAGATGAACGGCCTTCAATACATACTCAATTCGTTCTTCGCGTTCTTTCTTATCGGTCAGCCCTTTCAAAATGGCTTGATAATCGAGAAAATCTACTGCTGACATGTTTTCGTAGGTTCCAAATTCCTGAGGCAGGTATCCGATCAGTCCCTGCAACTCTTCCCGTTTTTCCTGGGTGTCGATGCCGTTGATCCAGATTTTTCCGTAGCTCTGTTCATAAATTCCGCAGATAACGCGCATCATGGTTGATTTACCCGCACCGTTTGGCCCAAGCAAACCAAACATTCCGGTACCAATTTCGAGCGAAACGCCGTTCAGCGCCTTGAATGGCTGGTGTTGTTTGCCAAGCACCGGTATTTGTTTTACGAGTCGCAATACGCTGCGGCGCAAGGTTCCGAAGCGACCTGTGATACGGTCGATGTTGATCTTTTCCTGATACAATTTTTTCGCAGTAACCGAAATAATCAGGGCCAGATACCACAACACTCCAAAAGTCACAACAAGTCCGATGGTTTTGGTTATTTTCCAAACGAAGAACAATTCAATGGCCGGCAAAATCCAGAACAAAAAGATTTGCACCCATTTATAGATTTTTACCGAAAAATTTTTGCCCGTTTTTTCAGCCCTGAAATTCAGGAAAAAGCCAAACGGTTTCCACATGCTCAGCGCGAAGCTGACAATTATGACCGAAAGTATCAACGACCAAAAGGCGGCATCGAGGTAAAAAAAACTGAAGTAAACAAGGAATGCCATAAGCGGCAACTGCCAGATCAGGTAATCGAACTCGCTCAGGGTGTGGTATTCTTTTTCGAGACCGGCACGGCGGCGTATTTTTTTGCCTGATTCCCATTCGCGTGAGAAGCGACTTTCGCGGTCGTATATTTTTACCAGGTTTTGAATTTTGATGTTTAGTTTATCCTCATCGTTTATCAGCTTTGTTCCGGCTTTTCGCAGGCTGTTGAGTACAAACCAGGTAGATCCGGGAACCAGAATTACAACCAGCACCAAATCAATCGCCTGCCACAATCCGGAATCAACATTCAGGAAAATAAGCACAACCAAACCTGCACTTATTAAAAGTTGGATGATTCGGGTGCGCAGGTTCAGTTCCTTAAACCATTCGATGGCATTTTCGAGACCGGAATAAAAAGTTGGTATAAAAATGAGTGTAAGCAATGTGCTGAGCGCCAATCCGCCAATTACTACGATAGCGAACGGCGCACCGATGGCGCTCACATATTCGGCATCGCCCATCGCCAGCGGCAACATGCCCACGATGGTGGTGATGGTTGTAATCAAAATCGGGCGCACACGCGACAGTCCGGCGGTCATCAATGCGCGCGAACGCCGGTAGCCGCGCTTTCGCAGGATGTTGGTATAGTCGATC
>JAUYTA010000641.1 GCA_030695265.1 Bacteroidota bacterium | reverse complement strand
GGCGGATTGCGAAATACGTCGATCAAACCTGAAACCGGATGGAATTTCGAACTGGGAACAAAAGGTTCGGTTGGCAAATCCTTGTTTTTTGAATTTTCGGCCTACTACATGAAAGTGAAAAATTTACTGGTGGCGCAACGTGCCGGTGAAGATGAATACATCGGGATCAACGCCGGGGAAACCAACCATCCCGGGCTTGAAATTAAACTGGATTACCGTTTGATCAACCGACCTGCCTGGACTACTTTTTTCAGGATGAACAGCAGTTTCACACGTTACCGGTTTGCCGATTTTACCGATCGTGGGAATGATTATTCAGGAAATAAACTAACAGGAACACCGGAAATACTTACGAACTGGATGCTTGAAACCAGCCATGCCAAAGGATTTTTCCTGAACCTGCACTACCTTACAGTTGGGCGGATGCCTTTGTGCGACGATAATTCCATTTTTACGGATGCCTATTCGCTTGCCAACTTAATGGCCGGGTATGAAAAAACGTTTAAACACCTTTCAATCGGTATTTCAACGGGAGTGCAAAACCTCTTCGATGTACGGTACGCCTCTATGGTTTTAATCAATGCAACTGCCATCGGCACCCAATCACCCCGCTATTATTATCCAGGATTACCAAGGAATTTTAAATCAGGGATAAGTTTGAGGTATTCGTTCTGAAAATCACAGAAGGTTTTATAATCTCTGGAATGGGAGACCACGAAAGAGAGAATATAAATTTTTGGAACTACATACTCACCCCGTCGCATCTGCGATGCTCTCCCCCTCTCTTTTAAAAAGAGAGGGGGGAAGGCCGCTTGCGGACTTCGGGGTGAGTTTGGAAAACTTCAGGGAAATAACCGCAGTTGTCCCGATTTATCCTGACGACGCGTTGGAGGCAATAACTCCCCGAAATTCGAAAGCGTAATCCCCAGCAGACGCACCATAGTTCCTTCAGGTTCGGTGGAAGCTAACAATTGTTTGGCCGTATCGCGAATGATGTATAAGTCGTCCACCGGATGTACAAACGAGTGATTGCGGGTAATCTGCCTGAAATCGCTGTATTTTATTTTCAAGGTGATGGTTCGCCCCTGCAGATCGTGCCTGGTTAAACGGTTGTGTACTATTTGGGCGATTTTATCAAGCTCAAGGTTCATGTCGTCCACGCTTGTTAAATCGTAGGCAAAAGTATCTTCGGCTCCCACAGATTTGGTTTCGCGGTGCGGTTCGACTTCCCGGTTATCAATACCCCGCACGATGTTGTAATAGAAACGGCCGGCTTTCCCGAAATGCCGGGTCAGTTCCGTTTCGTTTAGTTTCTTTAAATCGGCACCGGTATGCAAGCCCATGCTTTTCATTTTCTCAGCCGTCACTTTTCCCACGCCATGGAATTTTTCGACAGGAAGCTTTTCCATAAAAGCTTGAATTTTCGAAGGCCCGATAAAGGTCAATCCATCGGGTTTCCGAATATCCGAAGCTATTTTTGCGATAAACTTATTGACAGAAACTCCGGCAGAAGCGGTAAGCTGCAACTCATTTTTAATGGCTTGCCTGATTTGTTTGGCTATTTCAATGGCCGAACCGATATTCTGCTTGTCGTTAGTGACATCCAGGTAAGCTTCATCCAGCGAAAGCGGTTCAATCAGGTCGGTATAGCGGGCAAATATCTCGCGCATTTTTCTTGAAACCTCCTTGTAAACCTCGAAACGGGGTCGCAAAAAAACAGCTTTCGGGCAAAGCTGAAAAGCCCTTTTTGAGGACATTGCCGAATGTATCCCGAACTTGCGGGCTTCGTAACTTGCAGTAGCCACCACTCCTCTCCGGCCATCAGGTAATCCGCCAACCACCACCGGCTGGCCTCTGTACTCCGGATGATCGCGCTGTTCGATGGACGCGTAAAAGGCATCCATATCAATATGAATGATTTTACGCTTTTCACCGCTGAATTGATTTTCCATTAATACCGATAAAGGATTATCCCGCAAATATAGGGACAATATGGTTTTAGGAAGCAGGGACAATCTACAGATCAAAACCATATATATATTACCCGGGATTGCCACGGAATTTTAATTCGCCAGTAAATTTGAAGTATTTGTTCTGAAAATCAAA
>JAUYTA010000639.1 GCA_030695265.1 Bacteroidota bacterium | reverse complement strand
TATCTCGCAATGGAAAGTTTTCAGGTCAATTTTACAGTCCGGATCATCGGCTACCATGCCCACAGACTCTCCGGAACTGAGTGCAGAAATTTTAGACGGTGGTACCGCAGATTCCAATTGTTTGGAACGGCTGATGGAAGTATCAGAACCATTAATGGAAACACTTTCCCTGTCCTGCATAATCTTGCCAAAGCGTTCCGATAATTGTTTGGCCGTATCACCGGTAACTTGTCCGCTCACTATATTTCCGGTAATGTTCATGATCACATCTGCCTGTTCCCGTCCATAGTCTTTATGAAGTTGGCTAAAGTCCTGGATACCTAGGCAAGTTGCCACCTTGCTGCTTCTTGCCGTGGCAATGAGGCTGTCCTTATTATTCAGGTAAATGGTCGGAAACTCGTCAAAAATAAGGCTGCCCTTTTGCTTGACTTTCTTGTTCACAAGCTTCACCAAACGGGTAACATATAGGGACAATACCGCTCCATAAATCTTTATTTTTTGTGGTTATTGCCATGCACACAATCTTTGGTTCATCAGGATTGTTGACATCAAATGTAAAACGTTCAGCTCCGTCTGCTTCAGCAAACGGTTCTGCTTCATCGAAAGCCTCATTTTATCTTGATCAATCGGATAATTTCCGGCTCCGATAAACTCCGCCTCTCCTCTTTTACCTTGTTCTCATTGTAATTAAAAATGCGGTGAATAGAGTGTCCTGTTTTGATTACTGCAACCATGATTCCGCTATTTTCTGAACGTGCTTTTTGATCTCGTCCACCTTGTTGAAAAGTGTCTTTTTCTCCACTTCCCATGTGATCAGCCAGCTTCTGAATTCAGCAATCTGGTTAAGCGTATGCAGTCGTTTTACCGCCTGGTTGAAGTTGTTCCCGATGTGGTTCAACTCATTTCTGAGTAGCATTATTTCTGCCATAAAATAATCCAAAGATTGGTTCCGGTAGTAACGATAGACAGTAAAATACAAGGAACAAAAAATGGGACAAATCTATCTTTTTTGGACTTGTCCCATCGAGTATCCCGGTTGGGATTCGAACCCAAGACCTACGGCTTAGAAGGCCGTTGCTCTATCCAGCTGAGCTACCGAGACATCCTTTAAAGCGGGTGCGAAGATACAAATTAAATCAGTTCAATTCTATTCTCCTTGCAGATAGTTTTCATTTCTTCAGGCCAAATACTTGATTGTATCTCGCCAATGTGGGCTTTCCGCAGAAAATACATGCACAAACGCGATTGTCCGATGCCACCGCCAATCGAAAGTGGAAGTTCATCGTTCAGCAAACGCTGGTGCCAGTATAAATTTTTACGATCTTCGGTTCCGGAAATAGACAACTGTTTTAAAAGTGCAGCTTTGTCAACACGGATACCCATTGAAGATAGCTCGAGTGAAGTTTCCATAACAGGATTCCAAACCAGGATGTCGCCGTTTAATCCTTTGAAGTTGCCGATGGTAGGTGTAGTCCAGTCATCGTAATCAGGTGCACGTCCGTCGTGTTTTTCACCGCCCGGCATTACGCCTCCGATTCCGATAATAAATACTGCATTGTATTTCCTGGCTGCTTCATGTTCACGTTCTTTAGGCGTAAGTGTTGGATACTGCTCCTCTAATTCTTCTGCATGAATGAAGGTTATTTCTTCCGGAAGTATCGGTTTAATCTGAGGGAAATTTTCAGAAACAATAAATTCGGTGCGTAAAAATGTAGAATAAATTTTACGCACAATCTTTTTCAGAAATTCCAGATTTCTTTCTTCTGCTGAAACCACCCGTTCCCAATCCCATTGGTCAACGTACAGCGAATGAATATTTGTCAGTTCTTCATCAGGGCGGATGGCGTTCATATCGGTATATAACCCGTATCCGAGATCAATTTTCAGATCGGCCAGAGTCATCCGTTTCCATTTTGCAAGCGATTGAACTACTTCGGCTTTTAAGTCGCCCAACTCTTTTACAGGAAAAGTTACCGGTCGTTCAATACCGTTCAAATCGTCGTTAATTCCGGTACCTTTCATCACAAACAAAGGCGCTGTAACGCGGCGCAAACGCAACTCGGATGCAAGATCCTGCTGAAAACTGTCTTTCACAAGTTTAATGGCCTTTTCCGTCTGATTTACATCAAGCAAAGGCTGATAATTTTCGGGGATAAATAGTTTCATTGATATTTGTTTAAATTATTGTTGTTTAGTTGTAAATAATCAAATGATTTAAATTTCGGCACAAAAATAGCAACTGATTAATCATTTCGAAGCTTTTTCGATCATTTTTATTAATATTTTGTACTTATTTACTGCTTTTTGTAAGAGAATGTGATTAAATGATTTTTTCATGAATCTTATATTTTTCGGAAAACAAGGTCGTGAAGAATTCCTATTTTTACCCAAAATTCAGTTTGAAAAACTTACCGGAAAATATACTTCAGCTATATCTCATCAAGGTTGCCAAGTGGTTTAACCTGGTGATGCCGATTGTTGTGCTGTTTTATCAGGACAATGGCCTGAGCATGTCGCAAATATTTCTGCTGAAGTCAATTTATTCCATCGCGATGGTGGTTGCCGAATTGCCCTCAGGATACCTGGCCGATGTTTGGGGATGTCGCCGGACACTACTATTTGGAGCAGTGATGGGAACCATCGGCATCGTTATTTACAGCATTTCTTCAGATTTTGCCAGTTTTGCTGTTGCCGAAGTTATTCTCGGAGTTGGATTTAGCTTCGTTTCAGGAGCCGACTCTGCCCTGATGTACGATTCACTCAAAGCTGAAAATCGTGAGAATGAATACATTAAATTTGAAGGCCGAATTACTTCAGCAGGTAACTTTGCGGAAGCGCTGGCGGGGGTGACAGGTGGATTGCTGGCTACCATCAGTTTTCGTACACCATATTATTTCCAGATTTTTGTTGCTGCCATTGCCATTCCTGCTGCATTTTTCCTGAAAGAGCCAAAACACGTTCAGGATAGAGTTCGCTTAAAAATGAAGGAAATTCTGGCGATCGTAAAACTGACTTACCAGCAGCCTGAAATGAGGAGCGCTATTTTGGTTTCGTCGTTCACCGGAGCAGCAACACTTACTTATGCATGGTTTGTTCAACCCTATTTCAAAGAGGCTGGCGTACCTGTTGCTGTTTATGGCATATTGTGGACGATGCTCAACCTTTCAACCGGTGTTTTTTCCATTTTTGCTTACCGGATAGAACGGCGGCTTGGACGAAAAAACACCTTGCTGCTCATCGTATTACTTCTGTCGGCAGGTTTTATACTGACTTCTATCGAAATAAGTATTGCCGGAATTGCCATCCTTTTCGGCTTTTACATGGTTCGCGGTTTGGCCACTCCCGTTCTGAAAGACTACATCAACCAATACACCGACTCAAAAGTGCGGGCAACCATTTTGTCGATCCGCAATTTCGAAATACGGATCATTTTTGCTGCGATCGGGCCTGCGCTTGGATATCTTACGGATACTTTTAGCTTACGAACAGCTTTATTGATTGCCGGAATCAGCTATTTCGTTGCTGCAATGGCGAGTATGCTGCCACTGATAGCCTCCCCCAAACCCCCTCCCGGTAAAACCGGGAAAGCTTAAAGAACCGGCATTCGGAGATTTATTGGTTCTA
>JAUYTA010000621.1 GCA_030695265.1 Bacteroidota bacterium | reverse complement strand
CCATACGATTTTGCAGGTCCATATTTAAAAGCGATTCTTGGTTTTATTGGCATAACTGATGTAAGTATCTTTAGAGTGGAAGGAACAGCCATACCCGAATTTAAAGATGCGGCTTTGGGGAAGGCAATTGACAGCATTGTTTTATAAGTAAATTTTGATGCAAAAGAATAGGACTCACAAATGTAAAATTCGTAAGTCCTTAATTTCAAGAGCGGGAAACGAGGCTCGAACTCGCGACCCTCAGCTTGGGAAGCTGATGCTCTACCACTGAGCTACTCCCGCTTTTAATTGACGATTGATGATTTTTTTGATCGCTCAAAAATAACAAAACAAATCTTTGAGCAGTTAACTTCAGTATTGTTTATTCAACTTCTTTTGAAACTATTGTATTCACAATGAAAATCATCGTTTGACATTTGTTTCTTCCGTCTCCGGACTTCCGACTTCGGTCATTACCTCCCTATAATTCAAAATTGAAACCCCTGTTCAGCAAATCTTCGTAATTCTTCGGTTCGAAACGGTAGTACCATGCCCCTTTGCGCGACGAGTCTTTTTCCTTGTCTTCCAGCTTTTCCAGCAAATTCATCGATAATAGCTTGCGTCTGAAGTTGCGTTTGTCGAGGTTTTTATTGTAGATGGCTTCGTACAAGCCCTGTAACTGCGGAATTGTAAATTTATCGGGCAGCAATTCAAATCCGATGGGTTGTGTCCGTGCCCTTACCTGAAGCTTTTTCAATGCGCGGGAGACCATTGCCGAATGGTCAAAAATGAGGCGGGGCATCGATGAAATGGGAACCCAGGTGGCTCCGTAAGTTTTTACCAGTTCGATGTCGGAAGCATTGATCTTGATGAGTGCGAAATAAGCCACCGAAATAATGCGTGCCCCCGGATCGCGGTCGAGTTCTCCAAAGGTGTAAAGTTGTTCCATGTAAACATCCGAAAGACCGGTGAGCTGATGCAAAATACGCTTTGCGGCTGTATCAATGGCTTCGTTGTTTTTCAGAAATCCACCCATCAGTGACCATTCTCCTTTTGCTGGTTGAAAATTTCTTTTCAGCAACAGTACTTTTAGCTCCCGGCCATCTTCATCGTATCCAAAAATTATGGAATCGACAGCAACGTGGAATTTTTCGTGTTCTTGATAGTAAGGCATGGGTTCGGTTATTCCGGCAAAGGCCAGTCTGATGTTTCTTTGTTTCGTAAATATGTTTCGATGTGGCGGTCTTTCTTCGCTTCGTAAATATCTGAGATGGTCAAAATAATTCCGGTTTCTTCCACATTGCCAAAATGATCGTTGATCACGGTGCCAAAGGTTTTCATCGACGGGCTTAGGTTCATATACGAATTGATCAATGGTGGAATGTTCTCGCCAAATTCACGAACTTTTTGTGAAAGGATTTTATAGTCTTCCTTGTACGATCCGCCGTCAAATATTTTTTCCATTTCGTCCATGTCTATTCCCAAAGCCATCGGGTGGATAGGGGTTACCAAATTTTCATGGTCGTTAAAATATTTCTGGAAGAAATACATGATCAGATTGCGGGCCTGTGTGTGAAAGTGAGTGTACATGGTCACTTTCCCGAAGAAATATTTCATTTCCGGATGGTCAACAATCAGAGCGCCAAGTCCGTCCCATAAATTATCAAGTGCAAACAATGCTTTTGCCCCTGCCTTACTCGATTGGTAATGTGGCTGAACAAACGAACGACCCAACTCAAGGGTATATGGTAGATAATCTTTGATGAATTTTTCGGAAAAATTGAAAAGATGTGTAGTAGCAAGACGCACAATCCCGTTTTTGTCAACCGGAACGTCTTTGCACAAAATATATCGGTATCCTCCAATAATTTCAAGCGCCTGTGGATCCCAAACAATCAGTTGTTTGTATGGATCGTCGCAGGTATCGTAGTCGTCAATATCCACTTCATCTCCCATGCCGCCACCTGCATCCCGGAATGTTAATTCTCTTACCCTCCCAATTTCAAGCATTACATTTGGCGAATCCTGATGGGTAATAATATAAATTTCGTTATCGCCTTTGTTTGTCTTCCTCATCAATTTGTCCGGTGTCAATTCAGCAAGCAAGGCTTCCTTCGGCACTGGTGCAATTATATCCTTCATACGATATCTGATATTTTTATTGAGGTACAAAACTAAAAAAAAACTATCAGAATTGGTTTTGTCAACCAATTAATCTTAGGATCCAACATCAATTGGTAATTTATACACAATGTCCCTGACTTCCGCAGCCCATTGATCCAATGTTTTGCTCTTATCAAAGTGCTTATACGATATTGATTTCCCGAACGTTATGGTAAATTTTTGATTTTTGTGCCTGAAAGTTTCATCGGCCAGATAGAACATTTCAAGGTTCCATTTCAATTTGAAAAAAGAACGAAAATTTGCCAGCCGGTAAAAGAAATCAGAATTACGTCCACTTACATGTACCGGTATAATATCCCGCTGAAATTCAATTGATTTAGCAATGAAATGCTTTTTCCATTCAAAGTCCTGAATTTGACCTTTGATCATACGCGAAGCAAATCCTGAAGGAAAAATAAGAATTTGCTTGTCGGAAGAGTATGCTTCATGAAGTTGTTTTAGTACTTTTTTGGGCAGGCCACCATGCTTGTTCAAGGGAACAAAAACCGGGCGGAGTTGCGGAATATTCATCAAAACATCGTTTACCAATGTATTCACTTCGCCCAGTATGTTATAAACGGTGTTCATTATCAGAAAGGAATCGAACCCACCCAGCGGATGATTGGATGCAAAAATATAGCGTCCGGATGTCGGGATGTTTTCAATTCCGTTAATGGTTTGATGAACGTTAAAATGTTTCACCATGCTGTTGGCGAATTCAATTCCTCTTTCGTTGCCGTGATTGATCAGTATTTCGTTTATTTCATCAATGTGCATGATGCGGTTAATGTAACGGTAAACAAATCCGGGCAGCTTTTTCGCAAGCCCTGGATTCTTTTTCAGGAATACTTCTCTAATATTTATCAGTTGAACCGGCTCTTGATTTTCAACATTCATTGGATTCATTTTAAAAGGAATGCGAAAATATAAAATAATTGTTTTTTTTTAAACATTTAAAAGTGATTTATTAACGGTTATTTACAATTGTAGATAAAAATTAAAATACAGCTATACAATATTTTACATACGGATTGTGTTATTTATACACAGCTTACCAACAGCTTGCTAACAATTTGCACAATAAAAGAATGTGACTGAATTAGACTGAAAGTGGAAGAGAGTGACTAATTATGAATGATTTTTTCCTACTTTTACAGTTAAAATAAAGGTACTCGAAAAAATGAATTTCTCAGCAGAAAAAGAAGCAACCTTCGATGAAAAAGGAAGGGTCGTTTTACCAGCTGATTTCAAGAATGAAATGGGCGGAAAAATTCCCGATGGCCAGTTGGCTGTCGAGCTTGATCCGTATGAAAAGTGCCTGAATATTTATCCGATGGCTGAATGGGAAAGCAGGATAGCGTTTATCAAGTCGAAACTTAATCGGGACAATAAAGAACACAGCCGGGTGCTCGATTCATTTTACCGGAAATTCAAAATCGTTCCGGTTCCCGATACATGCAGGATGAACATTCCGAACAACTTTCTGGAGAAGGTCGGAATAACCAAAGAGGTAGTATTTACAGGGCAGGGTGATCGCATCAGGCTTTGGGATGCAGCTGAGTACGGACGATATGTTGATTCGTTTGATGACTATGAAAGTAATTACGCACGATTGTTTGGAAATGAAGAGGTATAACAGTGGAAAGAGCTTATCACATACCGGTTTTGTTGAACGAGAGTGTCAACGGATTGGAAATTAGGGAGAATGGCGATTATGTTGACGTTACTTTTGGTGGCGGTGGTCATTCACGCGAAATTTTCAGCCGTTTAAAATCGGGTCGCCTTTTTGCTTTCGATCAGGACGAAGATGCAGCAGCGAACATTATTCACGACGACCGCTTTTTTTTCATCAGGCACAATTTTAAATACATCCGAAATTTTTTAAAATATTATCAGGTCGAAAAAGTCGATGGCATTCTGTCCGACCTGGGCGTTTCGTCGCACGATTTTGATGTGGCAGAAAGAGGGTTTTCCTTTCGTTTCGATGGAGATCTCGATATGCGGATGAACCGCGATTCGTCGCAAACAGCCGCCGACATTGTTAACACCTATCCTGAAATACAACTCCGTACAATCTTCCGCGAATATGGCGAGATCGACAATGCCGGACGGTTGGCGCGTCAACTGGCAGAAGCCCGCAACAACAAACCTGTTAAAACCATTGAGCAATTCAGGGAAGCCATTGCACCATGCGTACCACGCCTTCAGGAAAGTAAATACCTGGCAAAAGTGTTTCAGGCATTGCGCATCGAAACAAATAAGGAGATGGACGTATTGCGCGAATTTCTGGAACAAAGCATCGAATTGCTGAAACCGGGAGGCCGGTTGGTGGTAATCACCTATCATTCGCTTGAAGACCGGATGGTGAAAAACTTTATACGTTCGGGCGATATGTCGGGCAAGCAGGAGCAGGATTTCTTCGGAAATGTTGATTCTCCTCTGGTAGCCATCAACCGAAGGGTAATTGTTCCGGGAGAAGAAGAACTTGATAGGAACCCGAGAGCCCGCAGTGCAAAATTGAGAATCGCAGAAAAGAAAGCATGACAGAAAAGAAAGAAAAAACAGGCAAGCGAATTTCAAAGGCAGATTTGAAAAGTGTACTTGGGGGTACCATTTTGGCCAGCGAAAAAGTGACTAAACAGTTGCCATTTGTAATTTTTATCGCTTTTTTGGGTATCGGGCTAATCACAAACCGCTACTGGACTGAAAAAACAATCCGGAAAATGGACATGGTGAGAGATTCTTTAAAAGAATACAAAGCAGAATCGGTGATTCACGAAACGCAGCTGATGTACATTAACCGCCCATCGGAAGTCACAAAAAAAGTGATTGAACGGAAGATTGATTTAGTGGAGCCTCTTGAACCGGCTAAAAAAATTATAATAAAAAAAACAAAAGCTAAATAATGGAAATCAGGAAAGCCATAACCATACGATTCGGCATCATCTATTTTTTGATTGCCATGTTCGGACTTGTTATAATTGGCCGGATTCTCATTATTCAGAATGTAGATACAGAAAAATGGCAACAAATAGCAAAAGACCTGAGAAACAACACTACCGAAATTTGGGCCAAACGCGGTAACATTTGTGCCGACGATGGCAGTATTTTATCGACTTCGGTTCCCTATTACGAAATCAGGATGGACATGAAGGCGCCACGAGTGCAGCAAGTATTTGAAAAGGAATCGGATGCGATGGCCGAAGAATTGTCAACATTTTTCGGTTTCTCCAAAACTGATTTCAAAAAGCGGCTACAAATAGCTTTCGACAAAGGAAACCGTTGGTTTCTGGTCAGTCCGAAACAACTCGATCACAATAAATTTCAGACCTTCAGACAGCTTAAATATATGTCCCGCAGCTATTTTGGCTCTGGGCTGGTGGTTGTTACCGAGAACAAACGAATTTTGCCACATGGCGATTTGGCAAGCCGAACCATTGGTGTTTTAAACAAGGGTGTTTTTGGCGGAATGCACGGATATGTTGGTTATACAGGTGTTGAAGGATTATCAGAAAATTA
>JAUYTA010000620.1 GCA_030695265.1 Bacteroidota bacterium | reverse complement strand
CCCAGTGGCCGTTGAATTTACCTGATTTGTCTTTTTTGTGCTTGTCTTTGCCCCAGCGGACTTCAGTTCCATCTTCATTGTCAATAACTTTCACGTCCTATTTCCCAATACGGACAATGGTTGTATCCTGATCTGCCGATAGCTTTATGGTATCAGGCGAAAATGCAAATTCAGCTGAAATATCTGATGATCTTACATCGGTGGCTATTTCCTGGGCCTTCAAATTCAGGATAAATGAAGTGGCTAAAATTAAAGAGATTAAAAATGGTTTCATGGCTGTAATGTTTAAAATTTGCCTGTATGACGGCGAGGTATTTTGAAATGTTACAGCCATTTTATTTTTTTTCAAGCGGAATTGAAAAAGCCATTAACCGGGTTTCAAATTCGAGGCTCGAAACTTTACCATCTTTAATATTGTACCCAATGCGGTCGCCTGAAAGTTCAGAAGCAACATTCAGTCCGGTACGAAAAATACGCTGTACCGAATTTAAACCTTCATTGCCTATTTTTTTTGCACGGCTTGCCAGAAATTCATCGATGGTCAGGATGCGAGGATCATTGATTTTCTCCACATTAATTTCACGCGAAACAGCCAATTGTGTTTCAAACGTTTCTGATTCGAGCATGGCCAGAATTGGCGAAATTTCATTCATTTCGGTTAAATCCCGCTCCTGAAAAATCGTTTCTACCTCTGAATTTTGTACCGGTTTGTTATTGGTTTGTTGCTGAACAATGGCTGGCTTATGGCTGACTTTCGAAGTGTTTTGCGCAATCTCAGTTTTCTTTATTATTTTTTCAGGCGCTATTTCGGCAGGTTTCGTTTCAGGTTTCACCGAAGCAATTTCAGGAATAACGCTTGGCCCGACTTTTTGACTGCCAGTTTGAAACAAGGAATTAATTCCCCAGATGAGAACAACCACGGCAGCAGCTCGGGCGACCCAATTCAATGCGATAATTGTGCCCGACTTCCGGTACAATTTATGTTTCTGCGGAAATTTGATTTCAGTATCTGCAATCAAACGGGTTTTACCGAACAAATTATATTCCTTCTGTAATTCAGGATGAGCGGACAGGAAAGTTTCAAACGATTTACGCTCATCATCTTTCAGATCACCTTCCATGTAAGCAATCGTTTTCATTTCGAATGCCGGCTTTTCATCGTGTTCTATTTTATACAAATGCTGTTTTCCTGAAAAAGCAACTTGTTCTTCAGGTAAATGAATATTATCGAATAATTGTAATTCTTCCTTCAGATCGGGATTCTGTTCCAGAAAATCCAGAAACTGATCGATCATGGTTTCTTTCAGGTTACCTTCGAGGTAATCCAGAAAAAACGATTCGTAATTATCTCTGGTTATCATCATACTACCATCTCCATTTTACCAATGTAATTTTTCAGGAAAACCCGGGCACGGTAAATATAAACCTTTACCTGGGCTTCGCTTAGCGAGGTAACATCCCCAATTTCTTTGTACGAGTATCCTTCGTAGTCGCGCAATAAAATTACTGTCCGTTGAATTTCGGGCAAGCGTTTTACTGCTTCGTTCAGTATTTCTTTCAGATCAGAATATTGTTCATCGTGCACATCTTCCGGAATCTGGTAATCTTCCATGTAAGTCTGCCTTTTTTCTTTCCGCAGAACATCAATCATGGTATGATAAGCCGTAGTAAATAAATACGACTTCACTTTTTCCGGATTCACATTTTCCGCGTTTCTCCACAATTTTTCGTAACTATCCTGAACAATGTCACGGGCGCGCTCCTCGTCCCTGATGTTTTTCAGGATAAAACGGAAAACATTGTCCGAATACAAATCAACCGTATGGTTGTATTCTTTTACATTCATTCTGATCTACTTACCTGTTTTTAAAGAGTAAGACGAACAGCTTTTCATTTTGTTACAGTTACCGAAGATTTTTCCTGAATGGGGGTTTTAGATTTTTCGATTGCCTCAAGTAGTACATTGTCAATGTTTTTAATGATCGGAAAGAAACCCTCATCGCCAAGTATGTTACGGGCAATATAGGCTTTTACCTGGGTATCTATTATTCTGGCAGACGTTTTCAAATCGCCATTGCTGGCTTTGATACCTTTTTGATCAGCAAAAGTTACAAATTGATTCAGAATGTCTTTGTTCTTGAAGTACGTTTCAAAATCCCTGGAATTGGTCAGTTTTGAAAGAATTTTCCGGTTCGAATCGGCAAAATCGAGTGCAAACTGATACACTAGTCCTTTTTGCGTGATTTTGGAATAGAAGTCTGAAAAACCCAGCGTATCAGCCGGAATGAAGAAGTCAGGCATGATACCACCGCCGCCATAAACGGTTCTTCCGGCCAAAGTGGTGTATTTCAGCGAATCGGAAAACTGAATGCTGTCGGCCTGCTGAAATTCACCATGAATTGCACGATCCATAATGTCTTTGTAATATTCATCGTTTCCCTTGTCGTAAGGTTTTTGTATCGAACGGCCACTTGGTGTATAATAACGGGCAACAGTCAGTCGGAGAGCGCTTCCATCCTTAAAAGGTATCTGTTCCTGAACCAATCCTTTTCCAAACGACCTGCGTCCTATTACCCAGCCCCGGTCGTTGTCCTGAATGGCGCCAGCAAATATTTCACTTGCCGAAGCTGAAAAATCATCGATCAGCACCACAACACCTTTGTCGCGGAAGGTTCCATTGCTGTCGGCATTAAAAGTTTTGCGGGGTTGAGAATGACCCTGAGTGTAAACAATCAGTTCGCCTTTGACCAGAAATTCATTTACCATCCGGATAACAGCATTCAAATATCCACCCGGATTTCCGCGCATATCAACAATAACGGTTTTCATTCCAAGCTGAGTGAGTTTTTTCATTCCTTCCATAAATTCCTGATAGGTTTTCTCACCGAAGCGGCTTACTTTAATGTATCCGGTGGTCTCATCAATCATGTAACTTACATCGACACTGTAAATTGGAATTTCTCCGCGGGTAATATTAAATTCAAACAGATCCTTAAAACCTTTACGTTTAATGCCGACATTGACCTTTGTACCCTTTTCACCGCGAAGTTTTGAAAGAACTTTTTCGTTTTTTAATCCGGCGCCGGCAAGCAAGGTATCGTTTACGGTAACAATCCGGTCGCCCGGCAGAATTCCTAATTTTGACGATGGTCCTCCTGAAATGACATCAACCACCATAACCGTGTCGTTCTGAATAGAGAACTGAACACCAATTCCTCCAAAATTGCCGCGCATTTCTTCTTCTACACCAACCATCTCTTTAGGGGGAATATAAGAAGTATGCGGATCAAGATTCTTCAATAAAAGTGGAATTGCTTTTTCGATCAGTGAATCGGTTGAAACTGAGTCGACATAAGAATTTTTGATCAATTCAATCACTGCATCCATCTTGTTAAAGCCTGACATTGAAAAAGATGGCTGATTGGATCCTGAATTACGGGTCAACCTGTTTCCAATCAAAATACCTGTAACAACGGCAATTGCCAGCAGCAAAGGAATATAAACTGAGAATTTTGTGTTTTTCATTCTTTTATTTTTAAACCACATAGGCACATAGAGAACATAGTTATTAATTTTTCTATGTGAACTATGTGTCTATGTGGTTATTTTTCATGTGATTATAATTTGTTTTTCATTGTCAGATAGCCTGTCCCGATATGAGGGTTGGCTGGGTTCATGTATTTTTAAATTAGTCGTTCAAGTCAACCTGGATTACTTCAATATTTGCTTTCCTCAGCAAATCAATTCCATCGGCGAGATGATAATTATCGTAAAAAACAACCCTTGTTATTCCGGCCTGGATAATCAGTTTAGAGCATTCCATACAGGGAGAGGAAGTGACATACAAAGTTGCTCCTTCGCTGCTGTTGTTTGATTTCGCTACTTTGGTGATTGCATTTGCCTCGGCATGTAAAACGTATGGAAAGGTGCGGTTGTTCTCGTCTTCACAATTATTCACAAATCCCGAAGGGGTGCCATTGTACCCGTCAGAGATGATCATTTTGTCTTTCACAAGCAAAGCTCCAACCTGCCGGCGCTTACAATACGAATTCTGAGCCCAGATCAGGGCCATTTTCAGGTATCGCTGATCGAGTAAAAATTGCTTGTTTTCCATTTGCGTTAATTCCATGGCTTTAATTCTCAAATTTTCAGTTCAGATTCAATTTGTCTCAAAAGTAATCATTGATGTGTATATGTTGGGGCAAACACATTACAAAAAACGTCCATCTAAATTCAGATGAACGTTTTTGTTATGATTTTATTCTTTGATCAATGTTT
>JAUYTA010000638.1 GCA_030695265.1 Bacteroidota bacterium | reverse complement strand
ACGGGCATCTGCCGGAACAATATTCTGGATTTTATATTTCGATTTTGGCTCTTTTACAGGGAAAGTTTTGGCTTTCTGGGTATTGTTCCACGGAATGTAAGTGATCAAAGTTTTAATTTGCTCGAAACATTCCTTTTCGCTTAATGCAAAGAAATGGGCATTTCCGGTAATTTCGGCATGAACCCGTGCACCACCAAGCGCTTCCATCGAAATGTCTTCGCCCAAAACACTCTTGATAACGGCCGGACCAGTGATGAACATTTTCGAGATATTTTCAACCACAAAAACGAAATCGGTCAAAGCAGGTGAATATACTGCACCACCTGCACATGGCCCAAGGATTACAGATATCTGCGGAATTACTCCTGAAGAAAGTGTATTACGGAAAAATATCTCTCCGTAACCGGCAAGTGAATTGACCCCTTCCTGGATACGGGCGCCACCCGAGTCGTTGATACCGATCAATGGCACACGCATTTTCAGCGCATGATCCATGATTTTGGTGATTTTCCGGGCATGCATCAATCCCAATGAACCTCCGGCGACAGTAAAATCCTGCGCAAATAAACATACCGGCGATTCATAAATAGTACCTGTTCCGATAACGACACCGTCGCCTGCCAGAACTTTGTTACCCATATCAAAGTCAGTACCGACATGTTCAACAAACATATCATACTCATGAAATGAACCTTCATCAACAATGGCAAGAATACGTTCTCTGGCTGTTAGCTTACCCATGGCAGCTTGTTTGCCAATGGCTTCATCTCCTCCGCCTTTCCGAACCTCATCTTTTCGTTTCCGAAGATCTAAAATGTTTCTTCTCAGTGACATAGAATTTGTTTTTTTGATTAAATTAATCTGAGGGAATGGAGTTCTCTCCTATATAAATACTAATTAAATGCTGGTTTTGGTGGGCAAAATTATCATTTTTTTATTGCCTGACATGTTTTATAAAGCATTTTTATTTTATCATCCCGCAGCCCGCCGGTAAAGATAAAAAGCCAATGCTCCGTACAACAAATTCGGAATCCACATCGCCATCCACGGTGCGAGCGTTCCGCTGGTAGCAAATACAGTAGTAACCTGCATAAAAAGGATGTACGAAAAACTCAGCAGTAAACCCAATCCCAGGTGAAATCCAATTCCCCCCTTGATTTTTCGTGAAGCGAGTGAAACACCAATAATGGTTAGTATGAATGCAGAAAACGGCCCTGCTCTGCGCCTGTGTTTTTCCATTTCATAATCAATTGTATTCACACCCCGAAGTTTCAGGTTGGCAATCGAAGCATTGAGCGCTGGCAATGTCATGGTTTCAACAATATTTTCTACAATCTGGTAATCTTCAGGAGTCATATTCAAGGTAGTATCAATCTGAGTACCCCTGCTGACCGTTTCCTTGTAATCGTCGATGTTTCGGATCGAATATTCGTGAATCACCCAGATTTTTTTTTCACGGTCCCACTTAATATATTCGGAAGTTAATTTTGAAACCAGTTTCCGATCCTCAAATTTTTCGATGGTGAATTTATATCCCACATCATTGCTCGCATTGTAATTTGTCATGTAAATAAATACACCCGGTTCAATCTGACGGTGAATATCGCGCTCGCTTCCGGGGTTTCGGGTTCCGATATACTTGTTCCTGAATTCTACTTTTTTCATATTGGCCGGAGGAATAACATAATTTCCAAGCAAATACGAAAAAATAGCAATAACCGCTGCACCAACCATGTATGGCCGCATGAGCCTGTTGAACGACACTCCACTGCATAAAATGGCTATAATTTCGGTGTCGTATGCCATTTTCGAGGTAAAATATATTACTGCGATAAATGTAAAAAGTCCGCTGAACAGATTGGCAAAGTATGGTATGAAATTGAGGTAATAGTCGAAAGCAATCGCTTTCATCGGAACATCCTTCGATATAAAATCATCAATGTTTTCTGATACATCAAAAACAATTGATATGCTGATGATTAACGCAATAGCATAAAAAAACGTTCCGAGGAACTTCTTAATTATATAGTAATCAATTTTATGCAGCATAAACTAAATGATTATAAACGTACCGATAGTTGCTGAACCATTTCCTCTTTCCAGCTTTTAAATGTATTGGCCAGTATCTGTTTTCGTGCTTCGCCAACCAGCCAAAGGTAAAAAGCAAGGTTGTGCTCACTGGCAATCTGCGCGCCCAGCATTTCTCCTGAAATGACCATATGACGCAAAAATGCCCTGCTGTAATGGTGATCAACAAACGAAGTTCCGTCGGCATCGACCGGGGAAAAATCGTCCGCCCATTTTTTGTTACGCATATTCATAATTCCTTTCTGCGTAAACAGCATCCCGTTTCGTCCGTTGCGGGTAGGCATCACACAATCGAACATGTCAATTCCGCGATCAATTCCTTCCAGAATATTTACCGGAGTGCCAACACCCATCAGATAACGCGGTTTGTTCTCCGGAAGTATTTCGTTTACCACTTCAATCATGGCATACATATCCTTTTCTGATTCGCCTACTGAAAGACCGCCAATTGCATAACCATCACTATTGTACTGAAGTACATTTCGTGCAGCAATTTCGCGCAATTCAGGATAAACAGCTCCCTGAACAATGGGGAACAATGACTGCGAATGACCATATTTGGGCGAAGTTTTTTCAAACTGATTGACACAACGGTCGAGCCAGCGTTGGGTCATTTCCATTGACTTACGTGCATATTCAAATTCTGCATCGCCAGGAGTACATTCATCAAATGCCATTATAATATCAGCTCCGATAGTCCGCTGAATATCCATCACCCTTTCAGGAGTAAACAAATGGGAAGAACCATCAATGTGAGATTGGAATTTGGCGCCTTCCTCGCTCAGCTTTCTGATATCGCCCAGTGAAAAAACCTGATAACCACCGCTGTCAGTTAAAATCGGGCCATTCCAGCCATTGAATTTATGCAATCCTCCCGCCTCTTCAATAATGGGCAATCCCGGTCTCAGAAACAAATGGTAGGTATTCCCCAAAATTATCTGTGCCTTGATGTCTTTTTTCAAATCGCGGGTGTGAATTCCCTTAACCGATCCTGCTGTTCCGACCGGCATAAAAATTGGCGTTTCAATGTTTCCGTGATCAGTAGTTATATAACCCGCTCTGGCTTTGCTTCCGGCGGCTGTATGTTTCAGTTCAAATTGCATTCACTTCTTTTTTTTGAGTGCTCAAAGATAGGTATTAAACTGAAATGAAGAGAGCAAGAAACAACAGGGCCTCTGTTAATTATAATTAAAAATCGGGCATGAAAAATCAACCGATTTATTAATTTTGTCGCGTCAAAAAAGACTTGTTTTTTTATTTCAACAACTAAGTTACTCAAAAGTGGAGTTCATTAATTTTCAAATACTCTCTATCAGCGACATAGTGCTGTTAGTTTTATTATCAGTAACATTTATCGTGCAGATGTATTTTCTGCTGGGCGTTTATCTCAAATTGGTTCTG
>JAUYTA010000613.1 GCA_030695265.1 Bacteroidota bacterium | reverse complement strand
CTGGTTCACCAATCTCAATAAACGGATAGTGTTCCGGTGCATCAGCTTAAACTTGTTTTGCTGTTCTGCGGTAAACTGTTCCGATTGCATCAGGTTTTCCAGCGGGCCTTTTATTAAAGTAAGCGGAGTTCGGAATTCGTGCGAGATATTGGTAAAAAACCGAAGTTTCGCCTGAGTGGCTTCTTCCAGTTGCTGACTAACTTCAACGAGTTTGTCCCGCTGTTCAAGTATGGCTATGTTTTGCTTTTTAATTTTATGATTCTTGGCCTCCAGTTTCTCATTGGCAATTTTCTTGTTCCTGAAGGCCTTAAAAGTCAAAATTACCAATGCCGCAATAAGCACCAAAAGTGAAATTAAAAAAATCAGGATTAAACGTTGGGTCTGGTTTTTTGAAATTTGGATGTCAAGAATGGATTTTTGCTTTTCAATTTTCTGATGTAGCAATTCAACCTGGCTGGTCTGGACTTTTAAAATCTGGGCGTTGGTTGAGTCAATCACCAATGTTGGAAGGATATTCTCTTTTTCAAATGCCTGACGTGTAAAAATCTTGTTTGCAATTTGGATGGCAGATTCTCCGCCGGTAGGATACAAAAATGTAGCATTCAGTTTTTTGTCGATAACATATTGAATACCTGCATCATCTCCGGCAAGGCCATCAACTCCCAGAATAAATTTTCCATTCCTGGTTCCACGTTCCTGTAGCACATTGAAAGCTTCTCTGGCCATCACATCGTTGTGGGCAAAAACCAGGTCAAACTCAAGCGTTGAACCAGCGATTTGTTGCATAACTTCCCTTGCTTCGTCCCAATTCCATTCGCCTGAAACCGATTTAACGATCTGGATGTCAGGATAATTTTTCAGGAAGTCAACCAACCCGTTGTGTCTTTCGATGGCTGGTGACGATCCTTTAAGTCCCGAAAGCTCGAGTATTTTCCCTTTCCCATTCAGTAATCTGGCGGCATAAGCCCCGGCTTCCTGACCAATCCGGTAATTATTCCCGCCGATGTAAGCAGTGTAAAATTGTGTATTCACTCTACGATCAATAACGATTACGGGTATTCCGCTTTTAAATACCCTTTCTACAATTGGCCTGATGGGTTCCGATTCATTGGGCGAAACAATCAGTAAATCAATTCCTTCTTTCAAAAAATCTTCGATTTGCCTGATCTGGGTTTCGCTATTGTCATTTGCATCTTTTACCGACAATTCCATATCCGGGAAAAACGCAAGCTCAATTTCCATCAACCTGATCTGAGATTGCCTCCATTTGTCGGCAGTGGTGCACTGCGAAAATCCGATCCTGATTTTTTTTATTGAAAATACAGGGGTGAAGTGAAGTAGGAAAAAGATGAATAGAAAATATTTTAGGTTTCTGCCGGGATGCATGTGAAATTAGGTTTTAGCAATTCTCAAATATAAATATAATAAGGGGAAATAAGAATTAACATACTCTTAAATTGAGTATTTGCTGTGCCCCTGATAGTGTCCATCGTTGCCCTGATAATTTCATTCGTTTCTGAAT
>JAUYTA010000611.1 GCA_030695265.1 Bacteroidota bacterium | reverse complement strand
CCATGCAGCCCGACAGTGCACTGATACCGAAAATACAATTCATTAAAATGGTTGACAACGGAACTCAGACAAACTGGGAAGGATTCAGTAAATTGTTAAACCAATACATTGTTACCTATCCGAAAGCCGAACCAAAGCCTTTGGCCGAGCAAATCCTGAAATTAATTCAGGACAGCACATTGGCCAATTACCAAAACCTGGTCGATATCGGATACCTGAACGACCAAATTATAAACAGCGAATTATTGCCCGGAAACAAAAGAGGAACCGACAAATTCGAAGGTAAATTTTCGTACGACGAAGACTTGTTGCATTATTTTGTGATTGCATATCCACGAAATGCCAACATCGACCTTAACCGCCTGAAATTCGACATCGCCAATTACAACATCGACCATTATACAAAATTCGATTTCGATATTGAAACACAAACACTGAACAACAACACTTCTCTGTTGCTCATCCGCTCACTCAACGACAAAGAGCAAGGTCTGATTTATTTCAGGTCGATCATCAAAAAGCGGGAAGTTTTTGAAGTACTCAAAAATATCAAATACATCAACTTTGTGGCTTCGTCAACCAATTTCCGCGAAATCACCTCCGACAAGGATTACGTTGAATACCTTAAATTTTTTGTACTGAATTACAGCAAGTTCATTTCCAGCGATTTTACCGACGAGATTTTGCCTGAACCTGAAGAATTAATGGCAAAAGCTCAGGCAGAAGAAGAATTGCTGAAAGAAAGAGGATCGTTTGTAACCATCTCGTCTTCAGGTTCCGGAAGTGATTTATATTCCAATGAAGAAACCGGACTTCAGAATTATGTGATTGCAGTAAATGCTCCCGGATTTAACCTCAAACCGGTTATTGCGGCATTTGCAGCACACAACCGCGACGAATACCGTCAGTCCGGACTGACCATCGAAGAGAAACAAATGGCTGAAAATAAGCTGATGATTGTACATTCGTTTAAAACCAAGAACGAAGCAATCGGTTACTTCACAAAAACGGTGGCAAACCGTAAATTGTTCCGAAGTCTCGACACTTTGGGCTACCGAAATTTTATTATTACCGATGCCAACCTTAAGAAACTTACAGAAACACGGAGAATCAACGATTACCTGGACTTTTTCAAGACAAAATACATTGGAACTGAAACGGATGAAAGCGCTCAAAATCAGCGGGTACCTGCTTACAACGGGCCATACAAACAAAATATTCAGGGAACACAATCATTCTTCCTGATTGTTCCCAAAGAAGAAATTAATCCTGAAAGGCTTATTGAATCTGTTAAGCAGTTCAACACAAAAAACTATCCGCAGCAAAACTTGAGGGTTACCAGCCCGATGCTCGACGATTTCAGGATTATTATTAAAGTGGAAGGACTGGCTTCAAAACAATCAGCCCTTGATTATCTGCGTGCAATTGCAAGCGATCAGCAGGTTTACGGGCCTTTGGAAAATGCAAACTACCGTAATTTTATCATTAGTCCCGAAAACGAACCGATATTTTTACAGAGCAAGAACATTTTAACTTACATGGAATTCTACAAACAGTTCTACCTGAAATAAACATTATGAAGAAAACAAAAATACTTTGGACAGACGATGAAATTGATTCATTGCGTGCGCACATCATTTTTCTTCAGGAGAAAGGATTTGAGGTAGTTACAGCCAACAACGGAACCGATGCCATTGAACTGGTAAAAACAAATTATTTCGATATTATTTTTCTGGACGAAAATATGCCCGGACTGAGCGGTCTGCAAACATTGAACGAAATTAAAACGATCGATCCGAATGTTCCGGTGGTGATGATTACCAAAAGTGAAGAAGAGGACATCATGGACGAAGCCATTGGTTCGAAGATGGCTGATTACCTGATAAAACCCGTTAATCCGAAGCAGATTTTACTTTCAATTAAAAAGAATGTTGACCAGCGACGTTTGGTCACTCAACGAACCACTTCAGCCTATCAAAGTGAGTTTTCTAAAATCGGGATGCAAATAAGCGACCGGCTTTCTTTTGACGAATGGGTTGATGTATATAAAAAGCTGGTGTTCTGGGAACTGGAACTAAGTTCTTCAGAAGATTCAGCAATGGACGAGGTGCTTAAAATGCAAAAAGGGGAAGCAAACAATTCTTTTGCCAAATATATCCGCAACAATTATGTGTCGTGGTTTAGTGATAAAAACACCGACCGTCCTTTGCTTTCAGTTGATATCTTCAAAAAGAAGATTATCCCGCAGGTTGACAGTGGCAACAAGGTATTTGTCCTTGTTATCGACAATCTCCGTTACGATCAGTACAAGGTTTTGGCCACCGTACTGACCAACTATTACAACATTGAAGATGAGGAACTTTATTGCAGCATTCTGCCAACAGCCACCATGTATGCCCGGAATGCAATGTTCGCGGGCCTGATGCCTGCTGAAATAGAAAAACGATATCCTGAATTTTGGGATGACGATGACAACGAAGGTCATAAAAACCGTTTTGAACAGGAATTACTGCAGACACAACTGGCGCGGCTGGGAAAAAATTACAAGCTGTTTTTTGAAAAAATCTCCAATGTAAAGGGCGATAAAAAAATGACCGACTATTTGGGCAGTATTCTCCAGAGCGACTTGTCGGTAATGGTTTTTAATTTTGTTGACATGATTTCACATGCCCGCACCGAAATGGACATGATAAAAGAACTTGCCGGCGATGAAGCCGCCTACCGCTCACTTACCCTGAGTTGGTTTAACCACTCGTCGTTGCTGGATTTGATAAAACTGCTGGCCGAAAACAAAGTCAAGGTGGTACTTACAACCGATCATGGAACCATTCGTGTGGATAATGCGCAGAAAGTGCTTGGCGACCGCGAAACAAATACCAATCTGCGCTACAAACTGGGTCGCAACCTCAATTACAAGTCAAAGGCCATTTTCGAGGTAAAAAATCCGGCTACCATTCACCTGCCTTCGCGAAACGTTAGCACTTCGTATATTTTCGCATCGAATACCGACTTCTTTGCCTATCCGAACAACTATAATTATTACGCGCAGTATTTCCGGAATACATTTCAACACGGAGGCATTTCGCTCGAAGAGATGATTATTCCGGTGGTTACATTGGTGCCGAAAGGATAAAGTCATATCTTTTAATTCTAATTTAACAAATAGAATATTTTTCTAATTTTTCTAATTTAATTGGGCACTTTTGCATAATTAATTCTATATTGTAAGCCTCTAATCCTTACGATATGCACAGAATTCCACTCGCTTTATTGTTAGCTGTCATATGCTTTAAATCAACAGCTTCAATCAACTTTCCAAATAAATTTACGATTGTAGATTCGTTAATCGAACGAAATCAAATCGATTCTGCAGTTATTTATCTGGATGAAATTGGGAAGCAAATTAGAAATGAAAAGAATTCGATTCTTAAATTGGCTTATTTTCATCGATATGCTGGCCTACAAAAACTTACAGGTAATTTTAAAAGTATGCGCTTATATTACGATAGTATTTCCAATATACTTCCCAATGTAAAACCGCAAACAGTAGCCGACTCAATGTTGGTTGCGAGGGGATATTTGAGCGCTGGAACTCTTTTAGGTGAGCAAAATAAGTATTTTGAAGCCATTGAAAAATATCAAAAAGCTATACTTTATTCTGAAT
>JAUYTA010000609.1 GCA_030695265.1 Bacteroidota bacterium | reverse complement strand
ATTAAATCGAAATATCCTGAATTAGATGACAACAATATCATTCAGATTTCTGATAAGTTATCGTTGTTGAAATCAGCTGCCATTTACGGTGCCAATGGCAGCGGGAAAAGCAATATGGTAAAAGCTATACATGTTATGTTGGTATTTATCCGAGACTCTTTCAAATACGATATGTTGGGTAAAGGTATAGTTGAACCCTTTTTATTAAATCCTGAGAGTTTCAATCTACCAACTTATTTCCAGTTGATTTTTATTTGTGAGAATATCCGGTACCGATACGGTTTTGAAGTTCTTGGAAATGAGGTGAAAAGTGAATGGCTTTTTGGAACTCCTGATAAAAGTGAAGTTTATTTCTTTGTCCGCGATGCTTCATCTATTAAAATAAATGAAAAAAAGTTTGCCGAAGGGAAAAATCTAAATGATAAAACTAGCAAAAGCAACCTTTTTTTAAATATTGTAAAAGCATTTAACGGTAAAATATCAAATACGATTGTAAATTATTTTTCTAGTAATATCTCCATCAATAGTGGAATAGATGACATTGGGTTTAGAGAAGGCACTTTAGTTCTGATGAAAAATGAGAACATAAAAAAGCAAATCCTTTTATTATTGAATCTTGCTGATATTGGTATTCATGATATTTTAAATAAGAAAATTCCGATAAAAGATTTGCCTGACGATTGGCAAAAGAAAATCTTAAAAAGTTCTTCAGAAGATAACCTGGAGTTCATTTCATCTGTTCGAATTGTTTATGATCAAAATGGAAATAAAATTACAGAAAATGAATGGTTGATGGATAACCATGAATCTGATGGAACCCAAAAATTTTTCAATTATAGTGGTGTTATAACTACCTCCTTAATGAGTGGAAAAACCTTGTTCCTTGATGAATTCGATGCCCGGCTTCATCCTATGCTTACTAAAAAAATTGTGGAGATGTTCAATTCGCCAATCCTCAATAAAAATGGAGCACAGTTGATTTTCGTAACTCACGATACCAATTTGCTTGATAATTCATTGTTGAGACGAGACCAAATCTATTTTACTGAGAAAAACAAGATGCAGGAAACAGTACTCTATTCATTGGCTGATTTTAAAGGAGTGCGTAACGATGCTTCTTACGAAAAGGATTACATTAATGGTAAATACGGTGCGATTCCGTTTTTAGGAGACTTCGAAAAACTGTTTCGATAATGACAAACAGAAAGCCTAAAGACTTGGATAAAGCATGGAGAATGCGTCAGTTGACAAATAAACGTGAGCTTGGACGACGGGAAATCCGTAATCTTTTTCATATTTTTTGTGAAGGTGAAAATACAGAACCTGAGTATTTCAAAAGTTTTCCGATAAATACTGAAACTAAAATAACAGCCATAGGATTGGGGCGTAGTAAGACAGCATTGGTTGAAAAGGCCATTGATCTGCTGGCAAAGGAAGGTTTGATGAAACGTCAGGCAAACTTTGACGCTGATCGTCAGTTATGGGTAGTTTTTGATTACGATTTTCGGGGTGATTTTAATGAAGCTGGTGATTTCAATAATGCTATTGAATTGGCGCAAAAGAAAGGCATTCAGGTTGCATATTCAAACGATAGTTTTGAACTATGGTTTGTGTTGCATTATCAATTTCAAACTTCAGCTTTAACAAGAAATGAATATTACCATATTTTATCTTCAAAACTGAATTGTAATTACGAAGAAGAAGGAAAAGCCAAACAATTCACCCAAAGTTTATATCAAATTTTTTTGTTGGATCAACCACAGGCTATTCAAAATGCCAGAAGATTACACGAGAGTAAATTGCTTATTTCCTATTGTGACCAAAATCCATGTACCACAGTTTACAAATTGGTTGAAGAATTGAATAAATGTATCCGAACATAAAAGACCCCTTGATCAACAATTCTAAATCAATCAAATAATAAATAAAAAAACTCCGAAGCAAAATGTGCTCCGGAGTTTTTGATGTGTTGGTCATGACTGGAATTTGGGTGTGTCCTGACCATATTTGGATTGGTCTTTATTCTGCAGGAGTGTAATCCATCGAGGCCATTCTCTTGTAACCGTTGTATCTCCATTTTGCATTTTCTTCCGCGGCTTTGAATAGTTCGTCGGCTACTTCAGGGAATGCTTTTTTGAGTGAGCTGTAACGCGCCTCGCCAAGCAGGAATGATTGGAATTTCGTCCAGTCCGGAGCATTTGAGTCCAGAACGAATGGATTCTTTCCTTCTTCTTCGAGCATCGGATTGTGGCGGTATAAGCTCCAGTATCCACATTCTACGGCTATTTTTTCTTCGTTCTGTGTGCGTCCCATCGATTGTTTCAACCCGTGGCTGATGCATGGCGAATATGCAATGATCAGTGATGGTCCCGGATAAGCTTCGGCTTCGCGGATTACTTTCAGGTACTGAGCCTGATTGGCGCCCATTGAAACTTGTGCGACATATACGTATCCATAAGACATGGCCATTACACCAAGGTCTTTTTTGCGGATGCGTTTTCCTGAAGCGGCGAATTTAGCAACTGCACCAACCGGAGTTGATTTCGAGGCCTGACCACCAGTATTTGAGTAAACTTCGGTATCCATTACCAGAACGTTAACATCAGCGCCTGAAGCCAAAACATGGTCCAAGCCACCGTAGCCAATATCATAAGCCCAACCGTCACCACCAAAGATCCATTGCGATTTTTTAACAAGGTATTGTTTCAATCCCATGATTTCTTTCGCATATCCGGCAGTACTTCCGGCCAAAACTTCTTTAACCTTTGCCGAAACTTCTTCGGTTGTTGCACCATTGAGTTTGTTTTCGATCCAGGCAGTGAATGCTTCTTTTTCTGTATCAGTTGCACCATCGGCCATTGCTGTTTTCATGATCGATTCGATGCGGTCGCGTTGTGCGGCAACACCTTCAGCCATACCGAATCCGTATTCAGCATTGTCTTCGAACAATGAGTTGGCCCATGCAATACCCTTTTCGCTTTCCTTGTGCTTGCAATATGGAGTTGAAGGAGCAGAACCGCCATAGATGGAAGAACAACCTGTGGCATTTGAAACCATCATCCGTTCTCCATAAAGCTGCGAAATCAATTTGATGTACGGAGTTTCACCACAACCGGCACAAGCTCCTGAGAACTCGAACAATGGCTGAGCGAACTGTGAGTTTTTAACAGATTTGCTTTTATCAACTACTTTTTCTTTGTAGCTAACTTTTGAATCGAAATGGTTCCAACGTAAAATTTCAGCTTCCTGAGTTCCCAGTGGTTTCATTTCCAAAGCTTTGGTTTTCGATGGACAAACATCGGCACAGTTACCGCAACCGGTACAATCCAAAACACTTACCTGAATACGGAAATTCAGATTCGGGAATTGTTTGTTAGGTACAGCCTGAAGCGATTTTGTTCCATCGGGCAATGTGGCCATTTCGTCTTCGTTAATCAGGAACGGACGGATGGCAGCGTGAGGACAAACGTAAGCACACTGGTTACACTGGATACAGTTTTCAGCCTGCCATTCAGGAACGTTTACGGCAATACCACGTTTTTCGTAAGCAGCCGTTCCTGATTGGAATGTTCCATCTTCTGAACCCAGGAAAGTACTAACCGGAAGGTCATCTCCTTTCTGGGCATTAATCACATCAACAATGTTTTTAATGTAATCCGGACGATCAGCATCTTCATTGTCATTCGTTACAACAAGGTTTTTCCAATCAGCGGGTACTTCAATTTTCACCACATTGTTTCCACCGGCTTCAACAGCTGCGTTGTTCATGGTGACAACTTTTTCGCCCATTTTGCCATACGATTTCACGATGGCTTTTTTCATCTCGTAAACAGCCGTTTCGAAAGGAATTACTTCAGTAATTTTGAAGAAGGCCGACTGCATGATGGTATTGGTGCGGTTTCCAAGGCCAATTTCTTCGCCAAGTTTTGTTCCGTTGATGATGTAAAATTTGATTTCATTATCGGCCAGGTATTTTTTCATGCCGTTTGGAAGTCTTTTAACTGTTTCTTCCTCGTCCCAGATGGAATTGAGCAGGAAAGAACCGCCTTTTTTCAAACCTTTCAACACATCGTAGAGATGAAGGTAGGCAGGAACATGACAGGCTACAAAGTCGGGTGAGTTTACCAGATAGGTTGACCGGATGGGCACATCGCCGAAACGAAGGTGTGAAGACGTAAATCCGCCTGATTTTTTTGAATCGTATGCAAAATAAGCCTGACAATATTTATCCGTTGCTTCACCAATAATTTTGATGGAGTTTTTATTGGCGCCAACAGTTCCGTCGGAACCCAAGCCATAGAATTTGGCTTCATAAGTTCCGGCTGGAGCAACATTTACTTCAGCTTTTAATGGAAGCGATTTGAAAGTGACATCATCAACAATACCAATGGTAAATTGATTTTTCGGTTCGTTCAGTTCAAGGTTTTCATAAACTCCAAGAATCTGAGCAGGAGTGGTGTCTTTTGAACCCAGTCCGAAACGGCCTCCAACAATAAGAGGGGCATTTTCTTTTCCATAGAAAAGTTCGCAAACATCGAGGTACATTGGTTCGCCATTTGCTCCTGGCTCTTTACTGCGGTCGAGTACTGCAATACGTTTTACCGATTTTGGCAAAACGTTCATGAAATATTTTGCAGAAAACGGACGATACAAATGCACCACCAGCAAACCAACTTTTTTACCCTGAAGTGCAAGGTAATCGATAGTTTCGCGAATGGTTTCGGTAACCGAACCCATGGCAATAATGATGTTTTCAGCATCTTCGGCACCATAATAAGTAAATGGGTGGTATTCGCGTCCGGTTAGTTTGGTGATTTCCTGCATGTAACCTTCAACAATATCAGGAACAGCATCGTAAAAACGGTTCGAAGCTTCTTTTGCCTGAAAGAAAATGTCTGGATTTTGAGCTGTTCCGCGTGTTACAGGATGTTCAGGATTAATTGCTTTGTCCCTGAATTCCTGAATCAGGTTCATGTCAACGAGCGGAAGCATATCTTCTTTTGAAATTACTTCGATTTTCTGAATTTCGTGTGAAGTCCGGAAACCGTCGAAGAACGCCATGAATGGAATTCTTGATTTTAATGTTGCAAGGTGTGCAACGCCGGCAAGGTCCATTTCTTCCTGAACAGATCCGGCAGCCAGCATGGCGAAACCAGTTTGGCGTGCTGAGTAAACGTCGCTGTGGTCACCGAAAATTGATAATGCGTGTCCAGCCAAAGCACGTGCACTGATATGAAATACGCATGGAAGTAACTCTCCTGCAATTTTGTACATGTTTGGGATCATCAGCAACAAGCCCT
>JAUYTA010000608.1 GCA_030695265.1 Bacteroidota bacterium | reverse complement strand
TGCGTGGACGCTTTGGCCGATTTTCTCAGCAATGATGGGTATTTTCTGAAAGTCATCAATCACAGGGATTCGATGAATTACCTGTTTTCAAGAGGGGACAGTCTGTTCAATTATCCTGAATTGCACAAAAAATTTGATTTTGATGCCTTTATCTTTCTGGATTTTTTTCAATTGAAAGATCTCTTGTCAAATAATACCGGTTATTATTCAGACAATAGAATCATTGAACAATTTCCTGAATTTCGAAAAAGTACCAAGTTAGAGAGTGTCAAAGCCAATCTTTTATGGACTGTATCCTTCAAAGGTGATACCTCTGTCTATCTGGTCAGACAGCCCGACGATTTATATTACGGAAATGCTGTTTATCCTGAACTATTTGGCAATGATGTAAATCACCGGTTATTACTGAAAAATGCCTCGGAGTATCTGGGAAAAGCTTTCGGAGCCAAAATTGTTCCCACATGGCTGAAAGTTGAACGCAGTTATTACAGGTCGCGGAATGTCAATATGCTTGCTGCTGAAAAATATTTTCTGAACGGCGAATATCTGAAAGCTGCTGAAATTTACAACCGCGAAACAAAAAATAAAAACCGGAACATTGCTGCCAAAGCCCGATATAACATGGCTTTGCTTTGTGAAATGGAAGGAAAACCGGATGCTGCAATCGACTGGCTGGTGCTTTCTTATTCAGCCTATAAACAGAACATTGAAGCACATAAATTCAATTGCCAGCAATATATAAATATACTTGCACTCCGGAAAAAGGAAATAGAACGGTTGGGAAAACAGGTTCGGGAAAAGTAAGATTCGTATTAATTCCTTAAGACTGGCGGTTGAACTGGCAACCACGCATTGCCAGCAATAGTCAGCAGGTGACTTGGAGTCACCTGCTGAACTAAAGAGGTATCAACCAGAAAACCCTGAAATCACAGATAATATGCTGCGATTTCAGGGTTTTCAACAGATATTTAATTTCTTATTTTTTCCCTTTTACTTCTTTAACTTCAAGGTTTTTGTAATATACCGGTCCTTTACGGATGGCTAGAACAATAAGGACAATTCCTGCAATGATAAACGGAATACTCAGCCATTGTCCCATATTCAGGCTCATTCCTGCTTCAAATGCCTCCTGATCTTCCTTGATAAACTCTACAAAGAATCGTGCAGTGAAAACCATGATAAAGAATACACCAACCAACATGCCCTGATAATCTTTGGCCTTTGTTTTCCAATACATATACAGCATCACCCCAAAAGTTAAGAGGTAACTCAGCGATTCATAAATCTGTGTCGGATGTTTGGCAACTGTTTCATGGTTGCGTTCGAAAATAAAACCCCATGGCAAGGTCGTTTCAACACCGTAAATTTCTGAATTCATCAGGTTTCCAAAACGGATCAGGGCAGCAACAAAAATACTTGGTACCACTACCCTATCCAAAACCCATAAAATTGAACGTTTCGAAACGTTTCGGCTCCATAGAATCATGGCAATTATAATCCCGAGAACACCACCGTGACTTGCCAGACCGCCTTGCCAAACGTACAGTATTTCAATCGGATGCTGAGAATAATATTCCCATCCGTAGAAAAACACATGGCCCAGTCGGGCGCCGACAATGGTTGCAACAATCAAATAAATGAACAAACTTTCGAGCCATTTCAGGTCAATGTTTTCGTATTTGAACATCTTCTCGCCATGATTGTACCCGAAAAGGAAACCAAGGGCGAATAGCAGTCCGTACCAGCGAACTTGCAAAGGCCCTAATGTGAAAATCTCGGGGCTAACGTTCCAGTGAATAAATGACAAAATATCCATAGTTTTTGTGTTTTAATCAGCCAGGTCTTTTCCGTGACAAGCCTTAAATTTTTTACCGCTTCCACATGGACAAGGATCATTTCGCCCTACCCTTTTCTCAACCCTGATTGGTTGCAACTGTTTGGGTTCCTGTGGCGCTTCCGGCCTGCTCTGACTTGATGAACCCGAAGGCAATTCAGATTTAGAGGTCGATAATTTGCTTAGGTCAAGTCCTCTGCGTTCATGCCCTTCGCGCACCTGTTGCGAATCGCTGATCGGAATGTGGCCTTTTGCCAGAATTGAAACAATTGATTTATTTACTTTGGTAACCATGATCTTGAACAAATTGAAAGATTCAAATTTGTAGATCAGCAATGGGTCTTTTTGTTCGTAAGTGGCATTCTGAACCGATTGTTTCAGATCATCCATTTCGCGAAGTTGTTCCTTCCATGCATCATCGATGGTAACCAGAACAGTTTGCTTCTGATAGGATTTAACAAGTTCTTTACCCTGATTTTTATATGCTTTTTCAAGATTGGTCACAATCTGGAAAATATGTTTCCCGTCGGAAATCGGAACGACAATGTTTGTATATAAATGTGATTTTTGTTCATAAACATCGCGGATAACCGGATAAGCCTGTTTTGCAATGTTTTCCATCCGTCGCGTATAAGTCACAACCATTTCGTGATATACTTTTTCAACCAGATCATCCGCTTTCATTTTCATGAATTCCTGCTCTGTGACAGGCAATTCCATCGACATCAACCTGATCAGATCCCTGTTGAATTCATCAAACATTCCGTTTTCCTGGTATTCGCTCACCAGATTCTCGATCACATCGTACATGGTATTCAGGAGATCCACTTCTACACGTTCGCCAAACAAAGCGTGACGGCGTTTTTTGTAGATTACTTCACGCTGCGAATTCATTACATCATCGTATTCCAGCAAACGTTTACGAATACCGAAGTTGTTTTCTTCTACCTTCCGCTGCGCACGTTCAATCGACTTCGTAATCATCGAGTGCTGGATCATTTCGCCCTCCTTCAGGCCGATTTTATCCATGATTCCGGTAATACGGTCAGAACCAAACAACCGCATCAAATCGTCTTCCAGCGAAACAAAGAACTGCGATGATCCCGGGTCTCCCTGACGACCGGCACGTCCGCGTAACTGGCGGTCAACACGACGCGATTCATGTCTTTCAGTACCAATGATGGCCAAACCGCCTGCTTTTTTAACTTCGGCAGTTAATTTAATGTCGGTACCACGACCAGCCATGTTGGTAGCAATGGTCACCATACCTGAAACCCCTGCATCGGCAACAATTTCAGCTTCACGGGCGTGTAATTTGGCATTCAGTACATTGTGTTTAATGCCGCGCATTTTCAGGTAACGGCTCAGCAATTCCGAAATTTCTACGGAAGTTGTACCAACCAAAACAGGACGTCCAGCCTTGTTAAGTGCAACAATTTCTTCAACTACTGCATTGTATTTTTCGCGTTTGGTTTTGTAAACCAAATCTTCACGGTCGTCACGAACCACTTTCCGGTTGGTTGGAATAACCACCACGTCAAGTTTGTAAATGTCCCACAACTCACCTGCTTCAGTTTCGGCAGTACCGGTCATACCGGCCAGTTTGTGATACATCCTGAAATAATTCTGAAG
>JAUYTA010000579.1 GCA_030695265.1 Bacteroidota bacterium | reverse complement strand
CTGCCAAAATTCGAACACGTGCAGGCCGACATGTTCTTTTTCTCGGCAGTTGCCGCCATGCTGATGATCTGGCTGAAAATTGTTCCACATCAGAAATATACCAAAGCCATCAGTTGGGACATTCTGATTACGATTGCCTGTTCGTTTGGAATTAGCAAAGCCATGCAAAACTCGGGACTGGCCGATGGGATAGCACATACAGCCATTAATTTTGCAAAAAACTGGGGCCCGGTCGGAGTATTGGCCTGCATATTTTTAATCACCACCATTTTTACTGAATTAATTACCAACAATGCTGCCGCAGCTATCTCCTTCCCGATCGCAATGGCGGCTGCCAATCAGATGGGAATTGACCCAAAACCTTTCTTTGTTGCTATCTGTATCGCGGCATCTGCAAGTTTTGCAACACCAATCGGTTATCAAACCAACCTCATCGTACAAGGTATCGGAAACTATCGGTTTGTGGATTATGCAAAAGTCGGTTTGCCGCTAAATATCCTGATGTTTATTATTTCGATTTTCCTGATTCCTATGTTCTGGAAATTTTAAAATTCCTCCTGAAGTTTACTTAAACCTTAAACTTTTCAGGATTAAAGTGTTTTTAGTATTAATACTACTTAATAGAAGAGTTGAAAGTATTATTTTTAGCACGTTAAAAAAAGATCAATATAATATGACAGAATACAGTCTTTCGCATTTAAAAGAATTGGAGGCAGAAGCCATCCACATCATCCGTGAAGTTGCTGCCGAATTCGAAAATCCGGTGATGCTTTATTCCATCGGAAAAGATTCTTCGGTAATGGTTCGTTTGGCCGAAAAAGCATTTTACCCCGGAAAAGTTCCTTTCCCACTGATGCACATCGATTCGAAATGGAAGTTTAAAGAGATGGTTGAATTTCGCGACAATTACGCCAGGGAAAACAATTGGAACCTGATCGTTCATTCCAACATGGCTGCCTTCGAAGCAGGTGTTGGCCCATTTACCCACGGAAGCAAAGTTCATACGGATGTAATGAAAACCCAGGCTTTGCTTGAAGGACTTTCAAAATACAAGTTTGATGCCGCTTTTGGTGGCGCCCGCCGCGACGAGGAAAAATCCAGGGCCAAAGAACGTATCTTTTCGTTCCGCGATAAATTTCACCAGTGGGATCCCAAAAACCAACGCCCCGAATTGTGGGACATTTACAATGCGCGCGTCCACAAAGGCGAATCAATTCGGGTATTCCCCATTTCAAACTGGACAGAACTCGACGTTTGGCAATACATACGTCTGGAAAAAATACCGATTGTACCGCTCTATTTCGCCAAAGAACGTCCGATCGTGAATGTTGACGGCAACCTGATCATGGTTGACGACGACCGAATGCCGAAAGAAATAGCCGAAAAAGCTGAAATGAAAATGGTCCGTTTCCGTACTTTGGGCTGCTATCCTTTGACCGGAGCCGTTGAATCGGAAGCCGATACGATTGAGAAAATTGTAGAGGAAATGATGACTGTAACTGTATCAGAAAGAACCACCCGCGTAATCGACTTCGATCAGGATGGCTCGATGGAACAGAAAAAACGGGAAGGGTATTTCTAGAAAGTTGTCAGGGTTAGAAATGTTGTAATTGTTGTCTTTGTTCTTTTTGCCAAAACATAAGTAATAAGAATTATTTATTGTCGTATATTTTCCCAACTCACCCCCACGTCCGCGAGCGGACGTCCCCCCTCTCTTTAAAAAAGAGAGGGGGAAAGTCAGCCAGCTGGCTGACTAGGGGGTGAGTTCGGATAAAAGCAAGAATTAAAATGCGATATTATTTTGTTTTAATTACATAGTATGCAACCATTATAACCGGAAAACCTGACAACAATTACAACTATTACAACTATTACAACAATCACAACAATTACAACATTACCTATGACAACACCAAACATTGACATATACGCCTACCTCAATCAGGACGAGAACAAAGACTTGCTGCGTCTCCTGACTGCCGGTTCGGTTGACGATGGAAAATCCACACTGATCGGGCGTTTGCTGTTCGACAGCAAAAAGATTTATGAAGATCAGCTTTCGGCGCTTGAACGCGACAGCAAACGCGTGGGGCATGCGGGCGAGGAAATCGACTACGCGCTCCTTCTCGATGGCTTAAAAGCCGAACGCGAACAGGGAATTACGATTGATGTGGCTTACCGCTATTTCTCAACCAACAAGCGAAAATTCATCATCGCCGATACACCCGGACACACACAGTACACCCGCAACATGGTTACAGGCGCGTCAACCGCCAACCTGGCCATTATCCTGATTGACGCCACCAAAGGTGTGATCACCCAAACCCGTCGCCATACGTTTTTGGTTTCATTGCTGGGTATTAAACACGTGGTATTGGCAGTCAACAAAATGGATTTGGTGAATTACGACCAGAAAGTATTCGATGAAATTTGTGCTGATTACAAATCATTCATCACTCAGCTCGATGTTCCTGATGTGAATTTTATTCCGATTGCTGCGCTGAAAGGCGAAAACGTGGTGGAACCAACCACCCTGATGCCCTGGTACCACGGCCCGAGTATGCTGGAATTCCTCGAATCGGTGCACATTAGCAGCGACCGTAATTTCGACGACATGCGTTTCCCTGTTCAGTACGTGCTTCGTCCCGACCTCGATTTTCGCGGGTTCTCGGCCCGTGTGGCTTCAGGAATTATCCGGAAAGGTGAAAAAATAATGGTGTTGCCTTCGCGGAAAACTTCGAGAATAAAAGAGATTATAACTTACGACGGAAATTTGGACGAGGCCTTCCCACCACAATCGGTTACCATTACGCTCGAAGATGAGATCGACATTTCCAGAGGCGATATGATTGTTTATCCCGACAATTTGCCGCGTGTTGAACGCCATTTTGAAGCCAATCTGGTTTGGATGGACGAAAAACCAATGGATCCGAACATGCAATTGTTCCTCAAACATGCCAACAATACGACCCGTGTAAAATTTGATAAAATTCAATACAAAGTTGATGTCAACACCTTGCAGAAATCCAGCATTGAACATTTCGAGCTCAATGAAATCGGACGCGTGGTTCTGACAACCAACAAGGCGATTTTCTTCGATCCGTACAAAAAGAACCGCAGCACTGGTTCTTTTATCCTGATCGACCCAATGACCAACAACACGGTGGCTGTTGGAATGATCATCGACAAACTCAGTGCAGATGATCTTCCGTCAAAAATTGTGGACGACAAAACGCTTGAGGCCAATAAAAGCCGGATACACAAAGGCGAATGCCTCATTTCGGATGCACAGCGCCAGAAACGGTACAACCAAAATGGTGCAACTTTATGGATTACCGGTTTGCACGGTTCAGGAAAAAACGAACTGGCATTTACCCTCGAAAAAGAACTGTTTGATGCCGGCGCAACGGTTGTTTTACTTGATGGGAGTTCTATCCGCTCAGGACTTTCGAACGAGCTTGACTTCTCGCCAACCGATCGTGCTGAACATCTGCGTCGGGTGGCACACATCAGCAAAATCCTTAACGACCAGGGAATCATCACCATTTGTTCATTTATTTCTCCTGACGAAAACATCCGTAAACAAGTCATTCAGATTATTGGGGAAGACCGGTTTAAACTGATTCACATGGATGCCACGATGGAATTCTGTAAAAAGAACAAACCCGAATTGTACGAAAAGTTCGAAGAAGGATTGATCGCGAACCTTCCGGGAGCCGACCTGCAATTTGTTGCTCCTGAAAATCCAACATTGCTTTTAAAACCGGAAGACCGTGCAACCAACACCAAAACGATCATGGAATATCTGGCCGATCACAAGATTTTCCCGATCGTTTAGAGTAGAAGATTTTAGATGATAGATATTAGACAAAAGACTCAGCGATGGGTCTTTTGTCGTTTTACCCTTCGACAAGCTAAGGGAGCGGTCCCTTCAAGCATTCGTTTGTGAATTTCTTTTTTTACTTCCCATCAACCCATTCAAAAAAAATAGAACGCGGATTATAACGGATTAAGCGGATAAACGCTGATTATAATTTCAACAGATTTTTTACGGATTATAAATTGCCACGGCCGCGAAAAGAACATCATTTACCAACAGTACTGACAATGGAAGAATGTTTCAGTATTTTTAGTTTTGTTGAAAATCCGAAGCACAAATTATTGTTGCTGATAGGTTATGGCGCCGGATTACGCCGCAGCGAGATTGTGACACTAAAATGGGTCGATATACTTTTTGACGAACGCAAAATACATGTCAAGCAAAGCAAAGTAAAAAAACACCGGATTGTGATGTTGCCTTACTCTATTGTTGTTTTGTTGATGAATTACCGTAATCTTTACCCAAGTGATGAATGGGTTTTCGTGGGGCAGTATGGGTAAATATTTTTAGGTTCCAGGGCAGATTAATAAGGTTTAGGTTTGTGCGGGACTATAAGTTGTACTAAGGTTTACAATTAGCTGATAATACCCACACTTTCCGTTATAGAACCAAAAGCATTGTTAGTCCGCTGGATAGTTTAATGCTAAATAATTTACCGCCAAAGAAAATAGAAAAAAGATAGACAATCGTTTTGATTTGTAAACATAACCACCTACTTTTAAAAACTTGAAAATGAATTTAAAAATGATTGGTAATAACGGATTGGAAACAATTGGAATACAAAAAAGTACTATGTTTATGTCGCTATTTGCTACCAAACAGTATATTTTATGGCTGTTTAGCGTTTCATTGAAAGGTCTGTGGTAGGTTTTAATTTTTTCCCCCACGCGCTTCGGTTTTTACAAAACCGTTGAGGAGGGGCTAACTAGAGTCTGTCTATAAACATCAAATTGTTGATAACTAATTACATATAGCCTTTTTTGTT
>JAUYTA010000578.1 GCA_030695265.1 Bacteroidota bacterium | reverse complement strand
TAACCTTGGTAACACCTTTTTTTACAATGTTTTGCAATGCCAGATTCCCCGTTTCTCCGGCTCCGATCAGCAATACACTTTTATCGTTTACCCCATTGAGCAGGCACGAACACATTTCGACAGCGGCACTACTTATTGATGTGATACCAAGCTTGATACCTGTTTCGGTGCGGACACGTTTCCCCACCTCAAACGATTTCTGGAAAAGACGCATCAAAACTGCATCTGTCAGCGCGGCTTCTGTGCATCTGATGTATGCTTCCTTTACCTGTCCAATAATCTGATCTTCGCCAATTATCAGCGAATCAAGACCCGAAACAACTTCGAACAAATGACGAACCGCTCCGGTATTCGACCGGTGATAAAAGTAGTGCCAGCAATGGTCGGTGACATTTTTGAACTTTTTAATCACTTCATACACCAACTCAAAAGCAGTTTGGTTGTCGTGAACGTCTTGCGAAAAGTAAATTTCTGTTCGGTTGCAGGTCGAAATCAGCACCAAATCGGAGATTTCAGTTTCCCGTTGCAACATTTCAGAAAAAGGAATAGTCTCCTCTTTTGAGAATGAAAACCTTTCGCGGACTTCGAGTGGTGTTGTTTTATAGCTAATTCCTATCAGGCCAATCATGTTTTTATCTTTATCTAAATAGCTAATGTGATATTCATTAATAGCAAACCATAAAACAGACTTCAGGAGTTTATGTTTCCAAAAAGTCAGCTATTTTTATGGAAAATGCTTGAATCGGGGTATTAGCTGCAAGATGGCGGTGGCCGGCAGAAATTGTTTTCAGAAGTAAATAAATGTCGGGTATTTATATCGTGAACGAAATAAATCAACTTTTCTTTTTGACAAATTGCTGGTGACTGATCGGAAATAACTGCATAATTATCAGTGTTTTCCTGGAATTTGTACTCGTGGAATTGAAAAGTGGATTCGGTTGTCTCAAAGGTTTTCGTTTGAGGTTCAACCTGAATGTTTTTTACCTGAAGTTGTTGCTCTGGTTCGCTATCGGAATTGCCCTTGAACATACCTGTAGCGAAGCCGAAAAAGTAGAAAACGGCCATTAACAGATAAGGTAGCGGACTCGATAATATTCCAAATAGAAACACAGGCAGCTTGTTTAGTTTAAATTTTTTGTC
>JAUYTA010000575.1 GCA_030695265.1 Bacteroidota bacterium | reverse complement strand
GTTCAGGAAATTGCCGATGTAGTAAAAGGAACCGACGCCGTAGTGATGGTGAAAAACCCTGTCAATCCTGATGTTCAGCTTTGGTTGGGAGCTTTCGAGCGGCTTAGCCAGGCGGGAATAAAAAACATGGTGGCCATTCACCGTGGTTTTACACCATTCCGAGAAACCGAATACCGGAACTACCCCAACTGGAAAACTGTGATTGAATTGCGCCGTTTGATGCCAAATTTGCCAATTATTTGCGACCCGAGCCACATTGGCGGCAAGCGCGAGTATTTGTTCGACATTTCGCAGAAAGCATTTGATATGGGCATGGAAGGACTGATGATTGAATCGCACATCGATCCTTCGTGCGCGCTGAGCGACAAGGAACAACAATTAACTCCGGCTGATCTTGCCAAATTATTGGATCGTTTGGTGATCCGCAATGTGACAACCGACAATAAACAATTCGAAAATCAGCTCGAATTGTTGCGTAACCGTATTGACGCAATGGATACGGAATTGCTCGAAACCCTCTCATCGCGTATGGAAATTGTCCGACAAATTGGCCAGTATAAAAAGGACAACAATGTTACTGCGTTTCAGGTTGGCCGTTTTTCGGAACTGATGGATAAACGTGTTAAATTGGGTGAAAGATTGAATCTCGATCCGAATTTTGTATTGCAGTTGTTCCAGCATATCCACGAAGATTCGGTTCGCATGCAGACCGAAATTATGGACAAGGAATAGAAAGACGGAAGACCGGAGACGGAAGACCGAAAAAAACAAAGCTGGTTGGGATTGATTTCCCGATCGGCTTTTTTTTCTAAATTTTCCCCAACACCTTTTTAAATGCCGAAATCATGGCTTTTTCGATCACCGGAAATTCAAGTGTGTCTTTGCCGATATAAACGAACATGATGGCCAGTTGGAGTTCTTTTGCGGCTATTTCCTGATAGAATGCTGGTTTGTTCAGGCGGTATGCTTCGCGTATGCGCCTTTTCAGGAGGTTTCGTTTGACTGCACGCTTAAAATTTCTTTTTGAAACGGTAAACGCGGCTTGTACCGGTTGGGGTTGTGGTAATTCGGTTTTCAGGAATACAACTTTGAGTGGATACGATAAAAAGGAATCGCCGGAATTGAATAATTCTTCGATCAGTTTTTGGCTGCAAAGCCTTTCTTCTTTATGTAATGTGAATCCTTCCATTAAACGAAAATACATTAAAAAAGGGGAAATCAATTTTCCCCTTTTTGCTATATGGTCTTTCTTATTCTTTTTTCTGTGCCTGCGCCTTATTTTTTACTTATTGTGCTTCCTGATGTATTGCTCCAGTGCCATGGTCATCGAAGGGGCTTCAGCAGTGGGAGCTTCAATATCAAGCCTAAGTCCGGCATCAAGAACGGCCTTGGCAGTTGCAGGCCCAAAGCAGGCTATCCTGGTGCCATTTTGGTCAAATGCCGGAAAGTTCTGTATCAGCGATTGAATTCCTGAAGGACTGAAAAATACCAGAATGTCATAATTAACATCTTTAAGGTCAGATAGATCGCTACTTACGGTTTTGTAAATAAGAGCTTTTGTGTAAAAATATCCGGCTTTATCGAGCGATTGGGTTATTTCTGGCTGATTTACCTGCGATACAGGCAAAAGGAATTTCTCCTCTTTGTGCTTTTTCATCACATCAATCAAATCCGAAAATCTACCGGCGCCATAGAAAATTTTTCGTTTCCTGTAAACAATGTATTTCTGCAAATAAAAAGCCGTGGCTTCCGACATGCAAAAGTACTTCATGGAGTCAGGGATAATTAAACGCATTTCAGAACTCATCCTGAAAAAGTGATCAATGGCGGTCCTGCTGGTAAAAATAACTCCTGAATGATCCAGAATTTGCACCCTGGTTTGCCTGAATTCTTTGGCTGAAACTCCTTCAACCTGAATGAAGGGGCGGAAATCGACTTGTACGTTACTTTTTTCTGCCAGTTCAAAATAAGGTGATTTGGCGGTTTCAGGTTTTGGCTGAGTAACTAAAATTTTCTTGATCTTCAAGGTCATCGCTTTTAAATTTAATTTTTTCCACTTACGTCAACAAAAAATTGTAGATCAGAAGTAATGGTAAAAATTCAAGGGTACAAAGGTATAAAATCAAATAGAAAATAGAAAAATGTTTTTTCAGGAAAATATGACCTCCTCTTATTAAAGAAAGCAAATAGAAAATTATGACGATTCCGATTCCGGCGAACAACACTGTTTCTGTTTGATAGAGAGGAACAAAGGCGATAATTGCTGTCAACGGAAGCAAAAATAAACCAAGAACACGATTGTAAACTGTGATGCTAAAAAGGTATTCCTGCACCTCCTGTTTGTTTTCGGTAAGCGCCCCGACGAGAAAATAGACCACTTTTTTGAGGATAAAATATCCAATTACCGTCGCCATGCAAACGAGGTAAACGTGGAATGAATTGGTTATTCCAAAATTTATTTTGAAGGCGCTTAAAAATTGGTACCCGAATAATGACATAATCAGCGCAAATATCAAATCGAGCCTGAACGATGCGTGGAGCAGGTTAAAATAGCGCTCGCGAAATAGCCGTGTAAATACAGAATAATTGATGGTTGCCTGTACCAACCGACTCATATATTTATGAAAAATTAACCGCACAGTGGCAAACAGGAAAAAAGCCAGCACCAATACCCCAACCAGCCAATCGGGATTGTTTCGTGATACTTTTTTGCCCGGAAATACAACTTCAACTTTTCTTAAAACGGTGTGCAGAGAGTCATAGGGAAGGGGCTCAAGTAAATTTTTCTGATAGTCGTAAACGTTGTCGTACCCTTTTCTGAATTGCGACCATTCAGGTTTGTATCCGAAGATAATGACGCTGTCGGGGGCAATGTAATTAGCATTCAATGAGTCGAGTAAAGCCGAATCAAGTAGGTTTACCGTTTGCGAATTCAGTTGGGCTTTAAATTTATTGGTTTCAAAATAAGTCTGCTTCAAATTCGGGTTTGAGTTTACAGAGTCTGTTTTGAATTGATTCGATTGCATACCGACGGGCAATTGTATAAGTTTGTGGTCGCAAAAGTAGTGATTAAATAGTTTTTATCTGGTCACTTGCTCAAGTCAATTCATTAAAATTTTATACAGCATGTCTCAAAACCCGGAAATTATATATCAGGCACCTTTGCAGGGATTCACCGATTTTACCTACCGAAATGTATTTCAGGAAGTTTATGGTGGTGTTTCGAAATATTTTATCCCTTACCTTTCATACATAAGAGGTAAGGAAATTAAAAAGTCGCTTTTAAAGGAAATTCTACCTGAAAACAACAAAGCCTTACCGGCAGTTCCTCAGGTATTGTTTTCGAATACAACCGAACTGTTTGAACTTGTTTCAATATTGGTTGACAATGATTATAAAGAAATTAACCTGAATTTGGGCTGTCCGTATCCGATGGCAACCAATCGCGGCCGTGGCGCGGCGTGGCTCAACAAACCTGATGATTTAACTGAAACACTTCAGCAGCTTTTTGCGAAAGAATTTCCAACAAAATTCTCGGTAAAGATGAGGGCCGGAATGAAGAACAATCAGGATTTTAAACCGGTACTCGGATTATTAAACAAGTTTCCGTTTTCAGAAATCATCTTTCATCCACGAACCGCCAATCAAATGTATGATGGGAAGGCCGATCCGTCGCTTTTTGCTGAAGCACTTTCGCTGACAAAACACCTATTGGTTTACAATGGCGATATTTTTTCGGAAGCTGGTTTTCAGGAATTAAAAACCATTTTACCTGATCAAAAAAGTTGGATGACCGGACGCGGTTTATTAATGGATCCTTCGCTGGCCTTGCGTCTGAATGGAATGGAGATGGACCCGAAACTTAGGAAGCAGAAATTGAAAGAATTTCATGACCGGTTGTTTCAGGAATATTC
>JAUYTA010000573.1 GCA_030695265.1 Bacteroidota bacterium | reverse complement strand
GTCCACAAATTGAATAATTAAACATTAAAAGGGCAATAAAACAAAAGAGATATTTCATAGTCAGATATTTTGGTGTTTAGTTGTCAAAGTTTATATACTCTTAATTCCGATTCTTAAATCTAGCAAATAGTTAAGTACAAGGATTTGGTGGCGATCGTTCCATTTTTTTTAATCAAAGTTAAATAAACATATAACATGGAGTTTGTAAATAACCCAAATGTTGCTTCTGTAATACATGTTTATAAACATAGAATGGTTCGCAGATAGACATCTCCCCTCTGTAAAGCAAGTCAGGGCTTCACTTTGGAGTGAAACCCTGACTGATATTTCTGAATGAACCAGCGTTCGGAGACTTTAAACTTTGAGTCCAGTCCGAAAAGTCGCTTTCGTCAATGCGATCCGCAGGTTGGCGGAGAAGCAATCTTAACATTCAGTATATCAGTAGTATGAGATTGCTTCGTTCCTCGCAATGACGCTCTTCCAGGACACGGACTGGACTTTAAACTTTAAACTCTTAACTTTAAACTCATCTAAACACTATTCATCGCCGTTACCGGATCAAGCCGTGAAGCTGAAAGAGCAGGAATAAAACCGGCCAGAACGCCAATTACCCCTGAAATGGTCAGTCCCAGAACAATGTTCGCCATTGTAAGGGCGATGGTCATGTCGGCAACATAGCTGAATATGGAGGTTCCGATAAATATAAGAATCAATCCCAATACACCGCCCACCATCGACAATACCACTGCTTCGAAAATGAACTGAAGTAAAATGAAATATTTTTTAGCGCCGAGTGACTTTTGGATACCGATTATTTTCGTCCGCTCTTTTACCGATACGAACATGATATTTGCAATTCCGAATCCGCCCACCAAAATGCTGAACCCGCCAATGATCCATCCGGCGAAATTAAATATCTTAAAAAACGAATCGAAACGGTTGGAAATAAGGCTCACTTCGTTGATGGCGAAATCGTTTTCCTCCATTGGTTTCAGCCGGTGCAACGATCGCATGATCCCTTCCAGTTCAGCCACAAATTCATCATGGCCGACATCGGGCCTGGCTTTTACATTGATGGTCTGGCCCTGGTCGCGGTTGCGCACGTCCACCATATTCATGGCAAAAACCACCGGAATATGAATTCGTTTGTCCATACTGGTTCCAAACATGTCGGTACCTTTTTTTGTATAAACACCAATTACCTGAAACCGGTATCCCTGAAATTTAATTGTTTTGCCAACAGGATTTACCTGATCAAAAAGTTTCGTTGCAATTTCGCTCCCCAATATTGCCAGGTTTGCTCCCGAATTTGATTCTGAATCTGTAAAATATCGTCCTTTTTCAATTTCGAGGCTCCAGGTATTGATTAAAGCGTGGGTTGTGGCGAGCACTTCGGTATTTTCGGCTTTGCTGTTTTCGTACTGCACGGTGCGGTTGAACCCAAAAAAGAAAACGGCATCTTCTATGGTTCTTGATCTGCGAGCCAGTTCTACCGCTTCTTCAATTTTGGGAACTGGTCGGTTCATGTATTTCCACCATGGATATTCAGATTCACCTTCAGGAGGAGCCCATGGCCATTTCTGAATATAAACCATATCGCTTCCCAATGAATTCAGGCTGTTTCGGATGTATTTCTCCAGCGAATCGATGACAGTGAAAACCGAAATAATGGCAAATATGCCAATGGTGATACCCAACAGCGAAAGAAATGTCCTAAGTTTATTTCCCCGAAGGGAACCAAAGGCAAACGAAAAACTTTCAAGAATTAATCTGGTTAACAGCATATCCTCCGATTTGACAATTAAATATACATTTCTGAACCCTAAAAATTAGTTGCATTTTTCTGAAATGATTACAAAATCCGCGGAAATAAAATTCGGAAAATCATTGTTACTATAAGCTGAATAAAGCGGTTTTGTGCGAAATAAAATCAAGGTGTTTTATTATATTTGTGCCCAAATTACAAAAGGATTATAAATGAATGACTTGAAAAAGATTAAATCGGCCTTAATTTCAGTATATCACAAAGATAAGTTAGATCAGATTGTTAAAAAACTGGACGAATTACACGTTACAATTTATTCGACCGGAGGAACACAATCATTTATTGAAGAATTGGGAACTTCAGTAGTTCCGGTTGAAGAACTTACCAGTTACCCGTCTATCCTTGGCGGGCGTGTTAAAACCCTGCATCCCAAAGTTTTTGGCGGAATCCTGAACCGCAGGGACAATACCGGCGACCAGCAACAAATTGCCAAATACGAAATTCCTGAAATAGATCTTGTGATTGTTGACTTGTACCCGTTTGAAGAGACGGTTGCTTCAGGAGCATCTGAAGATGATATTATTGAAAAAATAGACATTGGCGGAATTTCGCTGATTCGGGCTGCTGCAAAGAATTTTAAAGATGTTGTAATCATTTCTTCCCGCAATCAATATGATACCCTGTTCAATCTCCTGAACGAAAAAGAGGGCGCCACTTC
>JAUYTA010000571.1 GCA_030695265.1 Bacteroidota bacterium | reverse complement strand
CTTCAGGAATATCGGCCACCGGAATGGTCTGATTGTTTAATATCGTTGTGTAATTTTCCATTTTTTAAATTTGTAACAACATGACACTTTCCCTGATCATATCCACAAATATTTCAGGAGGATTTAAGCCCAGCCAAACAGCGGCAAACAGCAATACATATTGGGTCAGTGATTCCCATGGATTTATTCTAGGAACATTGCTATCATCAAACCCTTCAACCGGAGTAAACAGAATTTTGAAAATATTTTTTGCAAATGCCCAGATAATGATCGTCAGGAGTAAAAGCACCAGCAACAACACAAAAATATACTGGCCTTCGAACAGCGCCCTGAAAATCAGGAATTCGCTCACAAATAATCCTGAAGGCGGCATGGCAGTGGCACTGATAAAGGCGATCAGCAATACGATTGCACCGGTTGGGTTGTATTTAAAATAATTGCCAACGTAGGCGATGCTCTTGCTCTGAAAAACATTGTACAACTGGTTGAACTGAAAAAACAGGCTCGACTTAACCAAGGCATGTAAAACAAGATGCAGGATTGCTGCATAATAGCCAATTCCTCCGGCAGCAATTCCCAACATAACCAAACCCATGTGTTCGATGCTAGAATAGGCAAACATGCGTTTGATATTCACCACTTTTGTCATGTAAACAGTAGCTACGAATATGGAGAGTATTGCCGAAACAAAAATCACAATATTGGCCCAGTGATGCAAAGGTGTATGCGCAATAACTGTGTACAACCTAAAAATACCAATAAAACCCATGTTCATTAATGCACTTGACAATAATGCACCAGCAGGTGCGGGAGCTTTGTCTTTGGCATCAACTCCGGCGGTGTACATCGGAACTAATCCGAGCTTGGCAGTAAATCCGGTGAAAATAAACAGGAAAGCAAGCCTCAGCCAGAATGGATTTAACTGGTCGCTTTTTGCCATCAAGTTGGAGTATGACAAATCTTCAGAACCGGTTCCCTGAAGCGAAAGACTGAGAAACAGAATGCCAATGAAAACAAATGTGATACTGATTGCACAAATAAACACGTATTTCCAGGTACCTTCAAGCGCCAGTTTGTTTCGGTGATGGTAGATCAACGCGGAGGCGCTCAGGGTTGTCAGTTCAGTAAAAATCCAGACAACGGCAATGTGATTGGCCAGGTAGGCAGCGCTAATGGATGTGATTAGCAGAACAAGCGCCGCGAAATAAATGCTTCTTGAATGGTGCGATGTTTCGGGACTGCGCTTTATGTACAAGTAACTGTGCATCAAAGCCGGAAGACTAACGACAGTTAAGGTGATTAAAAATAACAATCCCAAAGAATCGGAGGTGAAATACTCCAAATCAGTTCCCCTATAATTTGAACATTGGAAGATTGTAAAAACAGTTTGAAATAAGCCAAAAAGGATGATCAAAGCATTGTTAATGATTACATTCCGATTTGCGAATAACAAACCTGCTATGATAATACCCCCTGTTAAATAAATTCCTGTCATGTAGTTGTATTTTAATAATCCTTCAAATTGCTTAACTGGGTAACATCGACATCTTTAAAAACGTCGCCAATTTTATTCAGAAATATTCCCAGAATCAAAACGCTCGCAAAAATATCAAGCATGATACCGAGGTTCACAAGCATGGGCATTTCGTTTCCAACTGCCAGCGACAAAACAAAAACCCCATTTTCAATGATCAGATAGCCCATTACGTGTGTGATTATTTTCTTGCGTGAAGCGATGAAATACAGACCTGTGAACAGCGTCGAAAGCGCTACAATGAAAAATATCTTGTCCAGATTATCATCCTTTACCGAATTGGCCAACAGAATAGTTACCACAATAATGATGGTCGTAATTACGAGTGAAAGGAAATTGGGGATGTATGGTTCCGCTTCGCGTGTAATGTTGTTCCGTTTGATGAGATGATCCAAAAACAAAGGGACCGCGATTGCTTTGAAAACAATGGTTTCAAGCAGAATGAGCACCAGATTTAAAGTGTTGATCTCCTGCAACTGCAAAAAAGTTACCCCAAAGAGTATAAATCCCTGAAGCGCTAAAACCTTCACATAAGTAATGATCCGGTTCGCGATGGAAACATACAACAGGGTGATGATGAAAACTATTAAAAGTACGTCAATCATTTTCGTAAGTATTAAACAAATTTTCCAAGCACAAGTAATACACCCAAAAAGATCAGCAAACTGACCGATGAAAGTGCAAAAATAAACTGCGGGTTATGGCTCATCCTGTAACGGGCCATGAACGATTCAATGATCCCAACTGAAACAGCAAAGGCAAACTGAATGAAGAAAAATGCCGGAATGGCATATAATAAAGACAGTTCGCCAATGTATAAGTTGGTAATGAGAGTTCCGTATAGGACGAATTTCAGATAACCGGTCGAAAGGATCAATCCCAGATCGAAGCCGCTGTTGTCGAGAATCATTACTTCGTGAACCATGGTCAATTCAAGGTGTGTTTTTGGATCGTCGATTGGCATCCGGCTATTTTCGATCATGGCAATCATTACCAGAACAAAAGTGGCCATAATTCCCAGTGCATAAGTAATATACGATCCCAGATGCAAGGTCGAAAAGATTTCGAAGAACGAAGTGTGGCCTGTGAGCAAAGCAAACGAACCCATCAATATAAAAAATGCAGGTTCGGCAAACATCGAGTACAATGCTTCGCGGCTTGCACCCATGCCTTCGAAACTGCTTCCGGTATCCATTGCCGAAATAATACTAAAGAATTTGCCCAACGCCAAAACGTAGGCAAAAAAGATAAAGTCGCCATCGAAACTTATAATTCCTTTGGTGGAGCCGAACGGAACGACCAAAATTGCCATCACAACTGATGAAAAGTAGATTACCGGAGCAATCTGGAATACAAAGCTGGTAGTTTCGCTGTACACCGAACCTTTTTTAAATAGCCTCCACACATCTTTAACAGGCTGAAAGATACCTGGCCCTTTTCTTCCAGACCAAATACTTTTTGTCCGAATTATAATTCCGGTGAAGAAAAGGCTTGCGATAAGTATGAGTACCAAACTTAGCATATTATAAATGGTTTAAGAATTATAAAACTGTCAAAATACTACCGATGAAAACCGGAATAACTATTACTGAAGCGATGAATGAAACACTGTTCCAATAAATACAATCAATATAAAAATAATACCATAGAGAACATAAGCCTGAATTCGTCCATTCTGGATAAATTTAAACAGGTCGATAAATAAATCGAGGTATTTTGTTGCCGGATTTATCAGCCAATGTTCCCAAAAGTCGAGATAGGAAGAGGAATATTTTCTGTTCACAGGAAATATTTCATTTGATTTCAATTCGTTAAAATTCTTTTCTTCGATCAGCACAAAGTTAAAAAGCTTGCTCAAAGGCTTTGTAAACGACTTTCCGGAGTATTGCATGCGGCTGGTTGGAGCAACATATCCACATCCCCAGGTTGAATTGTAAGTGCTTACACGGTTTCGGGTAATCGCTCTCCGGAGGTAAAAAATTAATCCTATTCCAATAAGAAACAGAAATGAATACAAACTAATATGCTGTAAAACTGATGAGTAGCGCAGAAAATCAACATTTCCGACTTCCATGCTGACATGAAAAGATCCGTTCAGAATGTTCAGAATAACATTCAGGAAATAACCTGAGAAGAAAGCCACGGAAAGCATAACCAGCACAATCAGGTATTGTGGAACCAACATGATATTTGAGACTTCCTTTGGCTCTTGATGCAATTCAGTTCTGGCTGAACCTAAAAAAATGGTTCCAAAAGTTTTGGTAAAAGCAAATACCGAAATGCCGCCGATAATGCTCATTCCGGCAACCGAAACTACCATCAGGGTGGTTTGCGCTATGTCAACAGAATGTATCCCGGCGAGTAATCCGCTATAAATGAGGAATTCCGAGATAAATCCGTTGAAGGGTGGAATTCCGCCAATCGCCAAAGCTCCAATCAGAAATAACAAAGCTGTTTGTGGCATTTTTTTTATCAGTCCGCCCAACTGATTCATATCGCGGGTATGTGTTTGCTGATAAACCGATCCCGCCGAATAAAACAGCAGCGATTTAAAAAGCGAATGATTCAGCACATGCAAGAGTGCGCCTCCAAAACCAAGAAAGATCAATACATTCTGATCTTTTCCCAAACCAATCAATCCCACTCCGATGCCAATACCAATAATTCCGATATTTTCGATCGTACAATAAGCGAGCATTTTCTTAAAATCGCGGTGCACAGCGGCATTCATGATTCCGAACAAACCGGTTAAAACGGAGAAGGTTAAAACAATTTCTCCCAACAAAATGAAATCTGCTTTTAAAAAGGTAATAACCCGGAAAATACCGTAAATACCCATTTTAACTATCACTCCTGACATGATTCCTGAAATATGCGATGGTGCGGCAGGATGGGCAAGCGGCAACCACGAATGCAAACCCATGAACCCGGCTTTCAGGCCAAAACCAAGAAAAAACACGACGAACAACCAAAGATTCGCATTGGAGCCAAAATAAATATCGATGCCTTTAAAGTCGAAAGTTCCGGTTTCAAAATACACCCAGATGAAAGCGACAGTCAGAAAAACAACACTCAGGTGCATTTGAACCATGTAGTTTATGCCAGCTTTAATCACTTTGGAATCGGTGTGATCGAACAAAACCAAAAACAGGGACGACAATGACATGATTTCCCAGGCGATAAGAAAAGCAATGCTGTTTTGAACCATGCAAACCCACAACATGGATGACTGAAAAAGAACAAGCAGTAACCAATGAAGTGTAATAATTGATTTTATTGGCTTGTATGCCCTGAGGTAACCAATTCCGTACAAAACCCCTGTGGTAACGGTCAGGTTAATGATGAGAATAAACCAGGCTGAAAGCGCATCAATCCTGAATGGAATATCGCCAATGAAGGAACCGCCGGGAATGAAAAACTCCAACTCATTTGAGTTGATTCCCTTTATTGCTATTAAGCTGGTAATAAGTGACACAAGGAGAACAATCAATGCCGATAAGTAGGGCTTTAATTTTTCTGAAACAACTACGATACCAATTAATCCGGTGAGTAAAATACCAATGTAGATATTAAAAAGAAAACCTGAATTTTCAAGAGATGTAAATCCTATCATACTTCAAAAGTCTGATTATGACAAAAAATAAAAATGCAAAGTAAAGGCAAAAGTATGGAAATTATCCCGGGCAACGTCCAAAATGCACATTCAGGACGAAAAGTTTATATTGAAATTGTTTCCAATGAATTTATGATAGTCGAGCGAAATAAATCCGCACACTGCACACAGGAGTTTACCCTCTTTTGCTGATATTGAAAATAGCTCCATAATCTTCCCTTTCATATCTCTCGTGCTACATTTTAATATTCACTTTAAATTAATGAAATTAGAATACTACTTTAACTGGTTTGATAATTTTTAGCTATTCAGTATTCCCTGATCACTTGGTTATCTTTGTTGAAAGAAGTTTTATAAGGATATCCGTAATATTACCCAATGTCATAAAAGTCATTCAATTGTCATTTGGTAGTCATTAAGTTGCCAGTAAATGACAATAAATGACCACAACTGATTGACACAAAATGCCAAATAGGTATATAAACGGACAATCATTAAATTTTTTGAACGGGAATTATTTTGCCGGAATAAAGATGAAAACCAAAATCAATCGGGTTTCACCATCGGAACAAAACGGACAGGAATAATACTTTCCTTTTTGATTCCTCTTTTTGTTTTTGTAATTACCATTAATTGCTGATAGAATGTTCCCACCGGAAGAACCATTATTCCTTCAGGTTTTAATTGGTCAACCAGTGCCTGTGGAATTTCGGGCGGTGCCGCAGTAATGATGATGCAATCAAAAGGAGCATGTTCCGGCCAACCCTTGTAGCCGTCGTCGCATTTGGCAATTACATTGGTATAGCCGAGTTTTTTTATCAAGTCGCCGGCATTGTCGGCAAGTTTTTTCACCAGCTCAATAGTATAACAGGTATCAACCAGCGGAGACAGAACTGCCGCCTGATAACCAGAGCCGGTGCCAATTTCAAGTACTTTTTCATGACCTTTTAATTTCAGCAATTCGGTCATGAGCGCCACAATGTATGGCTGCGAAATGGTTTGTCCTTCGCCAATCGGTAAAGGACCATCGTCGTATGCGGCATCAGTATAATTTTCAGGAACAAAAAGATGGCGGGGAGTATTTTCCATCACACGGAGTACTTTTTCATCTGTAATCCCTCTTGGTATGAGTTGGCTGTTGACCATTTTTTTTGCCTCTTTTTCCCACTGAATGGTATCGTCTTTTTGTTCGGAGTACATTTTTAATGAACTGTTTCGTTTTTTATCACCCGAATCCTGCCTGGCCGATGTGCAGGACAAATAAATAAAAATCAGAAAGAACAGAACCTTGATTCTATAAAATGACATGAGCTTTATTTGACCAATAGTTTTCATTCCATGGAATTTTTTGGTGAAGTAAAGTTGACAAATCTGTAACGTTTTATACGGAATTACAGACAAAATGTGCCAATACTTTTATTTTAGCACATGATGCGCCAATACTTTTTGCACATCGTACACATTGACCGACTTGTTGAACTTTTTGGTGATGCTCGGAAGAGGTTCACTCGAAATCCAGATTTTAAGTTCTGCTTCCAAATCAAAAGTTCCGGCTGTTTCGACACTGAACCTCGAAATCTGTTTGTAGTTAATCGACAGGTATTCGGTCTTACTTCCGGTAATGCCCTGTTTGTCAACCAAAATCAGCCGTTTGTTGGTGAAAATAAAAGTATCACGAATTAGTTTAAACCCTAAATCGATTGCTTCACCTTCAGTTAAAAGCTTTCCATAGTCGCGAATTAACTCTTCCTGACTAACTACTCCCGCGTTGCCCATTAATGCTGAAAAAAGTCCCATTATGTCTTGTTTTAAAGGTATTGCTTGCCCAAAGTTACTTAAAAACAGCCAATCGCAACTCGATTTTTACTATGGAAAGCTTGAATTTTTCAACAGATCCTACTTGGTAAAGTGCGCCTTTACAAATGCTATCTTATTCTCCAATTGCAATTTAAACTCCTCGTTGGTAATTCCTTTTGCAGTATCAAAGTTTTCGTAAAAATTGGGCAACGAAAATGTTTCCAGAACAATTCCGCCGCTACGGGGCATTCTGCCTTTTGCTATTTCTAAAACGGAAGCGCCTCCTCTGGGGCCAGGCGAGGTTGCCATAAGCAGCATTGGTATATCGCCAAACGCTTTACGGATTGGGATACGCGAAACCCAATCGAAAATGTTTTTAAATGCGGCCGAATAAGCGCCATTGTTCTCAGCAAGCGATACGATCAACAGGTCGCTGCCATCAATCTTTTGTGCAAAATCGAATGCAAGTTGTGGAATGCCATTTTCCTTTTCCCGATCCATCTTGTAAATTGGCATTTCGTAATCATTCAAATCGAGAATCTCGATATTGTCATGGTCAAAGAACGAGGCTGCATACCTTACTAATTTCTTATTAATTGATGCAGAACTGTTACTTCCGGCAAATCCCAGTACTTTCATATTTTGTAACAATTTTATTGGTGTATGGTGGACAGTTGGTGCAATATGATCGAGAAATACATACGGACCAACAGCATCCGTAAGACAAGTAACAAAAAAAGAAAATGATAGGTTCAGTTTTATTTCTTCGGGAGCGGAACACTGGCAGCAATTCTGGATATGGAATTTTGCATTCGTGTATTTCACATTACGAAGTACCAACAAGAAACCTTTTATATTTTCCAGTACTTTTTCTGAAAGTCGTGATTGGGCTTCAAGCGTAAATACTGAAGATCGGTCGGAGATGATCACATCGGGAATTTCGAAAATTCTTCGGAATGCGTTCCTACTCCCGGGCCATCAAAAATGGCGAACGAAGTTGCGATCCAGGAATCGATGATTGTGATTTTCTGAAATATCATTTTTGAGAATTTCAACGTATTTATTTTCCGGACATGGACTTACGCAGCACGTTTTCTTTTTCTCCGGTCCAGTATTTACAATCCAGATTTAAAAATACCGATGAATAGGCAATGGTTCCTTCAGTTTTCAGCACCAATACTTTAAAAAGCTTCGAAGCTTCATCAATTTTCAGGAATACTGAATCGTGCAAAATAGTCTGCACATCAGCTCCTTTTAGCACTTCCTGCAACGAATTCTTAAACGGTTCAATTCCGGCTTCCAGTTCAGGAGTAATAAAATTTAACTCTTTATCGGTGTAAATTATTGGTTTAACATGGGTTGACTGAGAGATTTGGTCGAGCGTATATTTCAGAACAGACAAAAGTTCTTCACCTGTATTTACAACTTGAATTCCGGGTGCATTTTGAGCAGGAAATGCTTTATCGACCACCAAAATCCAGTTGCGATGGCCTAACAATGGTAATTCTTCAGCTAAAACAGTTTTCCAGCTGTTTGTTGCCAGAGGAGTTGATTGTCCTGCCGGACTGGTACAAGAAGTTGACATACTTAGTGCAATTATTAAAGTTAAAAATATATTCTTCATGCTTCAAAATTTAATACGGTTTATATGCAGCATTCATCACATTCAAGGTCTGCCTGATCCAAACCCGGTAACGCGAATCGGAGCTCCATGTATTTCCGGCAGAAGCAAAATCGCAGAAATGAATCTGTTGAGGATTTCGCAATTCACCTTCCAAATCGGTTCCCAAAACCAAAGGAGCGGTAAACGACATCCAGATATGCTCAGGTTTTTTTGTAGAAGTAACAAGCTCGATTAGGTTATTTTTATGCTGAACAATGCCCGCTTCATCCACAAATCCATCCTCAAAACGCGAGTCGCGGGCAAGCAAAACCGGACCACGCATTATGGACTGATGTCCGTTCAAAACAATCAGGCGACCACTTAGGTCAAGCTTCAAAATCACCTTGTCACCGCTTTTCCATTCGCGGGTAACTTTGCAGTAACTGCCCGATTTGACACCTTCCACCGGAATACCGTTTACCAATACCAATGTCTTGCTGCTCCACTCAGGAATGCGCAACCCAAGGGTGAACGTTCCTGATTTTTCAGGCTGAACAGTGATTTCGATTTGGTCCGATTCAGGATAAGTGGTAGTCTGCAAAACAGTTACCTTATTCTTTTTATTGAGTAGAACTGAAGCTGTTGACTGACTGTACAAATTCACAAATATTTCATTTCCGCTGGTCATCAAAGCCAGTTTTGGCAAGAGCGCAAAAGCCCGCGGCCCGTTTGCATTGCAGCAGTTGATATGCATTCCGCACTGTTCTTCGCCTTCGTGCCGCATTCCTTCAAGCGGACTGTATTTGGCAATCTGCGATCCGTCAAATTTCATGGAAGCCAGCAGCGCATTGTAAACAGTTTTTTCTATCTGGTCGGCGTACATTGGATTGGCGGTCAACCGCAGCAGATTGTTGCACAGCTTAATCCATGTAAAAGTCACGCAGGTTTCCATTGTGTGGTAGGTTGGTTCGGTTTGCCGTTGACCTCCGTGATAAAAACATTCGAAAGCGGTTCCCGATCCGGCCACATTTATTTCGGTATCAATGATATTCTGCACGGCAAGTTCGGCAGATTTCAGGTAGGAAGGCTCACCCGTGATCCTGTAAAGTTCGAGCAATCCTTCATAACACGACATCATTTCATAAGCTTTTTGACCGTTGTCCCACGACCACCAGGATTTTGGGAAAGGAAAACGGTCGGCCACATTTACTCCTGAAGCAGCTTTGCTGATCAGTTTCGGGCCGTCAGCGGTTTCCCATTGGGCAACAATGTATTTCGCAAAATCGAGGAAGCGTTTTTCGTTGGTATGCCGGTAAAGTAATACCATGGGTTCCAGTATTGAACTGCTTGGCATTCCTCGGTAGTTGCCGGTTTTCACAATATCCGTCTGATCGGGTCCTACTTGCGTTAACAAATGACCGGCCAGTTTTTTCGCAGCATCCAGCGTTTTTTTATCTCCTGAAATATCGTAATAAGCCAGCAACCCAAGCATGGTGTATTTTCGTCCCCAGATGTCCCAATGTTGCAACTGGGCTTCCGGAGAATAATTTCCGATGTAACCGTCAGGAGTTTGCGTGGCCAGCAATCCTAAAACTGCATTCTGAATAATTTTCAGCATCTCAGGATCCTGATTGTATTCGTAGGAAGCGATGGCCGAAAGAATCCATTTTCCCCAGAATTCGGTTTGCCACATCCTGGTTTCGTTGCGGGTTTTAAACGGATCGATCAAATGCTGAACATCCTGTTTTTTGATGCGCTCACCGATGCATAAATCAATTTTTTCGCCCAAATAACCATTGATTTTAATATTGGCAGGAATTATGGATTCGAGTATATCGGTTTTGGCAGGTTTTACATCCATTGTTTTCGGTTGAGCAAAACAGAAAAACGGAAGCAGAAAAGCAGAAATAATCAGAAGTTGTTTCATTGGTTTGGTCTCGTTTGTTTGGTTTTACTCCGGGGGCGACTTGAAGTCGCCCCGTGAGTATCAAAAGTTGACCAAATGTACGTAAATTGAGATAAAATAAGGGTTACGTATTATTTTTCCTTTGGAGAAAGTTCGAAATCAAATAGATCGGACAATTGTACATTTAATGTTCGTGCCAAGGCAAAAACGGTACTTAGAGTTGGGTTTATTCTGGCTGTTTCAATTCTGGCAATTTGACTTAATGATAATCCCGATTCAAATGCGAGTTGACTTTGTGAATATTCTTCTCTGATGCGGATTTTCTTCAGATGAATAGCAAAAGCTTTAATCCCTTCATCATCAAATATTAATTTTCTATCACTTTGCCGCTTTGGTTTCATCGCAGAAAGTTTCGCAGAAAAACAAAAATAAATATAGCACAAGTGCTATATTTATTTTATTATGAGTATCCGCTTGCGTACCTAAAATTCATTTTTGTAACTGACACAAGCAATCAGTAGCCTGTCAAAAAGTTTATCTCCAAAATAACGTCTATTATACTTATAGCAGAACTCATTGAGATAGCTTTGAAGGTATTGGGGTTCCACATCATGATGAATATCAAGTAATAAACGTTTGGCATTGCTAATCGCTATATGCACCCATGGCAACATTTCATTCACTTTTTCTTTTGGTATTATTTCTGGTTTGTGTTCCATTCCTATGTCTTTTAATTTTACGTAGGAGTTTGAATTATCACTATCAATAACAGTATTGTTTGCGATATTCGCTTCCACTATCTGGGTAATTGTATTTGCTTTCAAATCATCAACGACCACCATTTTTATATGTCCAACCTTTCGTTGTTTTCCATTCTTGGTCGTTTGTCCTTCTACAGGTACACTTTCTATCATTACTAATACTTTGCTCTTTTTTTGACTTCCCCTACCTCGTTTTAGCGGTTTGTCTTTTTCACTTTCAGGCTTAATTGTCGTAAAGAAGCCATCATCTAACTCTATTACTCCTGATAACTCATATTCACCATCTCTTCTGCCCATAACTTCTCGCAGCTTATGCAGCATACACCAGACAGGTTCATATCTGTTATGTCCCAATTGCCGCTGAAGTTCCAGAGCTGAAAAACTTTTCTTAGTCGAAGTCAAAAGATGCATGGCTATAAACCAATATCTATATGATAATCGAGACCCATGCATTGCAGTTCCACTGCGTAATGTGGTGCGTTTACCACATTTTTTACACTCATATTGCCATTTGTCACTTTTCCAATAGTGGTCTTTAGATTCACATACAGAGCAAAGAACCCCAACTTTATCTCGTACTTCCTTGTATTTAAACATACAACTCTCCTCGTCTGGGAATTGCTCTATGAAGTTGAGTAGGTTCATTGTCGTTATACTTTTAGTATCGACAAATGTAACTTTATTTATTGTTTAGGTATTCAAGCGGATACTCATATATTTTATATTTGGATCATGACTTTTATAAAAAATAAATCGATAATCTATAACTAACAATTCCAATAATCATTTTATATTCAAGTAATTATTTTAATTTCACCAGACAATAATGAAAAAAGTTATGGTTAAAATGAAAAAATCGAATGAATTAATCATTGCTAACAAAGAACTTGCTTTTCAAAACGAAGAGAAAGAAAAACGGGTAGCAGAGCTAATCATTGCTAACAAAGAACTTATCTTTCAAAACGAGGAGAAAGAAAAACGGGCAGCAGAGTTAACCATAGCCAAAGAACACGCCGAAGAGAGCGACCGTTTAAAATCAGCGTTTCTTGCCAATATGAGCCACGAAATACGTACTCCTATGAACGGCATTCTGGGTTTTGCAGAAATGCTTAAAGAACCAAAATTAACAGGGGAAGAGCAGCAAGAGTATATCAGCATCATTGAGAAAAGCGGAGCACGTATGCTTAATATCATCAACGATATTGTTGATATTTCGAAAATAGAATCGGGACTGATGATAGTTATTTTGAAGTAGTCGAATGTTAACGATAAGATTGAATACATTTATACATTCTTCAAACCGGAGGTTGTAGGGAAAGGAATGCAGCTTTTCTTTAAAAACAGCTTGCCGTTAAAAGAAGCCATCCTAAAAACAGACCGTGAAAAAGTCTCTGCAATTTTTATCAACCTTGTCAAGAATGCCATTAAATACAG
>JAUYTA010000565.1 GCA_030695265.1 Bacteroidota bacterium | reverse complement strand
GAACCATCGTAAGCAACATTTACCGAATTATCAGAATTTACTTTTCCTGAAGTCCAGATCATTTTGCCTTTTGGCGATTGATCGGTCACTTTAATTTCGTACGCAGTTTGAAGTAGATTTTCTTCAGCCGACACGATTTGCCAGCTAAGGCGTGGTTTCTGAACGTCGATACCCATCGGGTCAACCTGGTATTCGCATACCAGTTCTTTTACTTCTGTTTTAGCGGCAGCAAATACGCTGGAGCTGCTGATAAGTAAAAAAAAAACGAGAAGTTTCATTAAAAATGCCGTCTGTTTCATATTGGTTAGTTTTAGGTGTTGTGTTATTAGTTATTCCATGTAAAATACTTCTTCCAGAGCAATGGTAACCGGAGAATTATCCGGATTACATTTCATGATGTCGGACATAAAAGCCCACCATTTCTGAACGATTTCGGTTTTTCCCAAATCCTGCGAACCCCCGTCGCCACTCACTTTCTGAAAAGCAAAAAGTGTATTGGTTTCTTCGTCAAGAAAAATAGAGTATTCGCTTACACCGGCACCTTTTAGTAGTCTGTGTAATTCAGGCCAGAGTTCGTTGTGCCGTTTTATATATTCTGATTTTTGCCCTTCGTTGAGGTGCATTTTAAAAGCAAGTCGTTTCATTATCCGAGCGCATTTAATTCAGGATATAACCATTTGGCGATTCCGATAATAATAACCGACAAAAGAATTGAACCAATACCTAGAAGAATCATGTTGTAGGTCTTCTTTGATACGCCTTTCCATTCTTTGCGATAGAAACCCCAAAGGTTGGCGGTCAGAATGATGGTGGCCATGTGGAGTGTCCACGAACTGGCGCCGTTGCCTATTTTGGTTTCACCCATTCCGTAGAAAAAGAATTGCAGAAACCAGGTAGTTCCGGCCAGTGCACAGAAAAGGTAATTGGCCAGCAGCGGCGTTTTCCTGTCAACGAAATCGCCACCTGTTTTATTTTTTAAAATCAGGGCAGTTGTCCAAATCAGGTTGGTGGTCAGGCCACCCAGGAGAATTACAAAAAAGATAATATTGTTTTCGAAGAGATACTTGAAGCCGCCTTCAGCTTCTGTCAAAAAAGGATAGCCCTGTTCTACCGCCAACGATCTGGCAACGACAGCCATTTCTTTCCCTGTATCGATTCCAAAACTGAAAAATGCGCTTAAAACTCCAGAAATAATGGCAATCAGTAATCCTTTAGACAGCTTGAATTCACTATTAACTCCCTCTTTATTTTTGCCCAGGTCCTGATCTTTTCTAATTCCTGCGAGTCCGCTGAGGATAATTCCTACTAACAAAACTACTATACCGAGTATAACGATTCGTCCTCCTGTACTGCTAAACAAATCGGTAAACGATAGTCCTTCCGGGATTATTTCAGCAAAACCCGGGACATTACGCAAAATGGGCAAGCCCAGCGAACCAACTATAGAAGTAATTCCTAAAAGTACAGAGTTACCCAGCGACATTCCAAGGTATCGTATGGCCAGTCCATAAGTCAGACCTCCAATTCCCCACAGCAAACCCATAATATATGTGTTGAGGAAAATGCTTCCCTGGGTGGATTGGATGATCCCTTGCCAGTCAGGAATCGTCAAGACGACAGCGAGTAATGGCATGATAAACCAAGAGAAAATTCCGCCGGAAATCCAATAAACTTCCCATCGCCATTTCTGCACCCAATTGTATGGCATGTACCAACTTCCCGAAGCGCCGCCGCCAAGGGTGTGAAAAATAATTCCTAATAATGCATTCATAGTTTTGTTTAGTTAAGTTATATCTATTATGACTTTATTGCGTAGTTTTGCAAAGGTAAAGATACTTAGTAATTAGCTGTGATCAATAGTCAAAATGATTCTTGATTTGCACAAAATGACACAAAAGCCCCTCTCCCCCAAAATTGGGAAGGGTGCAGGGCAATGCAGTTTTGAAGGTTTATGCCTTATAATAGGTGACTTTATTTTAGATAAAAGCGAAATTTAACGAATACCGATTTTTTAAGCCCTCCGCCAGCTGGCGGAAGGGGGTTTGGGGGAGGCTTATGAACCAATCTTTTGCGAAATATATTAACGCCGGAACACAAGACAAAGACTGGGGACTTTTTCTCACAGTTGCCGGATACGCGCAAATACCACCTTCACTGGTTTATCCTCCGCGTGTGCATCCGAGTGGCTACCATTTCACCTGGGAAAAGGGCCGGGAACTACAGGAATATCAGATCAATTATATCACCGAAGGTTCAGGAATATTTGAAACCAGCAATGGGCAGTTTCAGGTTGTTCCCGGTTCGATGCTTATTCTTCGTCCGGGAATGTGGCATCGTTACAAGCCGGATGTGAATACCGGATGGAACGAACATTACATTGGTTTTAATGGCGATTTTTGTTCAAAATTGTTTCATGAGGGATTTTTCCAGACTGGGAAACCTGTTTTGTACGTTGGTTTTCAGGAAAGTTTACTGAAACTGTTTTTTGAGATCATTCAACTGGTGAAAGAGGAGAAAACCGGACATCAGCAGGTTGCTGCAGCAAATACAATCCTGATGCTCAGCAAAATTCTTTCGGTTGTCCGGAACCAGGAATTCGCCGGAAAAACCATTGAACGTACCATCAGAAAGGCTTGTCTGTATTTCAGGGAAAACTTAAATGCAAATGTGAATATTGAACAACTGGCGACTGAGTTGAATGTGGGTTATTCGTATTTCAGGCAAATGTTCAGGAAATATACAGGTATTTCGCCAACGCAATATCATTTATCGCTCCGGATACAAAAAGCGAAAGACTTGCTGGTTTCAACCGATCAGAGTTTTAAGGAAATTGCGATCGACCTTGGATTTGAATCCTATTTCTATTTTTCCAGAATTTTCAAGGATAAAACCGGGAAAAGCCCGATGGAATTCAGGAAAGAACATCAAAGGGAGTGAAATCCTTTCTCCGGAAGGTATTTCCAGAACCGTTGGGGCAAAAGCTGCCGGTGTACTTTGTCATTTTTTCGCTCCTGAAT
>JAUYTA010000562.1 GCA_030695265.1 Bacteroidota bacterium | reverse complement strand
TTTCACTAACATCGGCAGCCCATGCAACCGTAAAACCGGTATTGATGGCATTGTCAATAATCTCTTCCAAATCGTTCATGGGAACATTGTAAACCTCGTCCCACGACCAGTTATCAGGTACTTCAATTATAAATTTGCTGTAAAACGGATGGTGGGTATAGGATGAAATTTCAACATAGTCGTCCATATCTAAACCTATATAATCCGTTGCAAAACTTTTTGGATTGTAATCATTGCCTTTGTAACTAAACTTTTCCGGAAGTGCTCCAAAGTAATTATCAAGTGTGTTATTCATTACTTCCTGCCAAACTGTGGTTAGTTTCTTGTTCGGATTTCCAACAACTGCTTTTACATTTTCGAGCAATACGCGATCAAGTTCGCCATGTACATGCTTTTCTTCACCATAATTTAAACCTGAATATGCTTCCTCCGGAACAATTCCATATTTTCTGATCACATTGGTGACATCGTGAAAAGCGCCACCAGCACTAAAATTTAAATTTCCGTGTAACCGTACATATTTTACAGCTTTTTCGGAATAGGTATGATAAACGATAAACATCTCAGAAAGATCAACTTCCGGTTTTCCCAACCGCAACATCTCTGCTTCCAGCAATCCCAATCCTGAAAACGACCAGCATGTACCTGAGCGATACTGATCTTTAACCGATGTTGCCGGAATTTCTTTGATGGGCGTAAACTGATATCCTTTTTCCTTTTCACCTTCCTTTTGCTCCTGAGCGGAAACAAACAATGAAACAAGGATCGCAAACGCAAATAAGAGATTTTTTAACTTTAGCATACTGATTAATTAATATTGGAACCCTCAAAAACAGAGCACAAATATAATCTTTTATGAGAGGAGGCATAATATCAGCCCAAATATTCAGATATATACATTCATTTTTAAGCTGCAATCAGATGCCAAAAAATATACTTCTTGTAAGCTGAACTGTAACGCCTTCCAACGGATAAAGCACCATTTAAATGATGAAAAATTAACAAATACATGTTATAGAACAGCTTGCGTCTATGCTCTCAAAAATTCATTTTCTCCTTAAAACAAACTGCCCTATTGAAACTTTCCTAACTTTATCGATCTCAAATTCAAATCTCTGATATGAAAAATTTACTTTTTGTGCTGTTACTAATTCTTTTGATAGGCCAAAATATTTCATGCGCACAGTCCTCCAAAACTGACTGGATTATGCTGCCTGAAGACAAGCAAATCGCCGAAGAAAAATTGAAACTATTTTCTTCAAAGTCAGGTTTGCCTATTTCAGAGCTTATAACCGAAATCGGATTGTCATTTCTGGGTACTCCTTATGTTGTTGCCTCTCTTGAAAACGGTCTGGATGAAAAACTGGTCATCAATTTACGTGAATTGGATTGCACCACTTTCGTTGAGAATTGTCTGGCACTTGCACGCACTGTCAAGTTGGGAAAAACTGATTTTGAGTCGTTTGTTGCTGAACTTGAAAAAATAAGGTACCGCGATGGAATCCGTAACCAGTATCCTTCGCGTTTGCATTATTTCAGCGAATGGATCCATAACAATCACCAAAAAGGTATCATCAGCGAAACACCTAACCTGAACGGGGAAAAGTCGGCCAAAATAATCAATTACATGAGCACCCATCCGACACAATATCCGGTTTTAAAAGAACATCCGGAGTTGATTCCTTCAATTGCCGCAAAGGAAAAAGAACTCACAACTGCCGGGTTTATGTTTTTCCCAAAGGAAAACCTGCCAAATCTGAACAAGTATTTGCAGCATGGCGATATCATTGCCCTCACAAGCAGCATTGAAGGAGTGGATATCAATCATGTTGGAATTGCCATCAAAAAAAGCGATGGGTTTTATTTGCTTCACGCCCCGCTTAGTGGTAAAAAAGTGTTGGTTTCTGATGAGCAATTGTCTGATTTTATGAAACCTGCATCAAAAAATAACGGCATCATGCTTGCCCGCCCTGTTTTTCAGGATGAAGTAATCCAATAAAACCCCGGCAAAAAGTTCGATTTTGTTAATTTTGCAGCTTTCAATTTCAAAACATGAATTCTATTTTTGATCGTTTGGTAGTTGGTTTGTGCAAATTAACAGCAAGACTTCCGTTTTGGGTAATTTTTGGCCTGGCTGATATTTTTTATGTACTCCTATATTATATTGCCCGTTATCGCCGTAAAGTCGTACATGAAAACCTTACCAGGTCTTTTCCTGAAAAAAGTCCGGAAGAAATTCGCAGGATCACCAAAAAATTCTACCATCATTTAAGCGATTTGGGTCTCGAAACGATCAAACTTAACCAGATGACCGAAAAGGAAATTGACGATCGGTTAAAGGTTCATAATCTGGATATCTTCGAGGAGTACTATCAGCAGCACAAAAGTGTGATACTGCTCGGAATGCACCACAATAACTGGGAATGGAGCGGATCAATGCAAAGGTTCATCAAGGCCATTTTTCTGGTAGTGTATAATCCAGTTCGAAACAACCAGGCTTTGGAACGGTTTATTCTCGATACCCGTGAGCGGTTCGGCGCCAAATCGGTAGTTGTAAATCATTCAGTTCGCACTGCTCTTGAATTGAATAATGCAGAACGGCCGGGAATACTGGTACTTGCAGCCGATCAGACTCCTCAGCCAAACTCGTTGTTCTGGACGATCTTTTTAAATCAGGAAACAGCATTTTTCCCCGGGCCAATGAAGATTGCGATAAAAACCAACCAGCCAGTCGTTCTTCACCACACCCGAAAAATTGGCAGGTCGAGGTATGAAGTTTTCTTTTATAAATTGTTTGAGAACCCGGCAGAGGTGAAACCTGAAGAAATAATGATGGCATATGTGCGAAAAATTGAAGAAATAATCCGGGCTGAACCTGAATACTGGCTCTGGTCGCACCGTCGCTGGAAACACAAACGTCCGGCCAATATTGAATTGTATGAAAGGGAGAAAAAGCAATAGATAACAGACAATAGTTGCCGGCAAGGCTATTGGGTTCTTGCGATCAATAAGTTTTATGAATAAAATAAACTATTTAATACTTGACACTTGTTTTATTAGTCGAAGTTTGTTAATTTCACAGAATAAATACAAAATAAGCCATGTTACTTGAATTTAAAGTATCCAACTACAGATCTATCGGCGCAGAACAGACGATAAGTTTAATCCCTGCGCCAAAACAAAAAGACCACCTTCAAAACATTCTGAGTAAAGGGCGATATCAAGCATTGAACGCTATATCTCTTTACGGGACTAATGGTGGAGGCAAATCAAATATATTAAAAGCGATGAGCCTTCTGGACAGATTGGTTCATGTCTCCGCACGCACATCTTCGACTACCCGTTTGCCTTACGACCCATTTTTATTGAGAGAAGGTTGGGAGAATAAACCAACAGGATTTGAAATCTCTTTTGTTATTGAGGAGAACCGTTATCGGTATGGCCTAGAATTTACTGCAACCGAAATTGAAAAAGAATGGCTGTTTCGTAAATCGGCGGGTCGTGAAGTGAATTTATTCGAAAGAGAACGAGAAGTAATTGATGTAAGTTCCGGATTCAATGGGTCTAAAAGAATCATTGATGCTGCTATTGAAGCTACTAGAATTAATGCTCTTTTTCTTTCTACCTGCGACATTCTAAATGTTGAAGAAGCCAAAAATATCATGCAATGGTTTAGGCACTTTAGTATGATTGACGGACTAAATACCGAAATGGAGGAAATACAAACAGTTGAACTTTGGGAGGATAAAGAGTATAGAGAAAAGATAAAGCTATATTTAGCTTCACTAAGCTTAAATATATTAGATGTAGATGTAACAACAAAAGATTTTGAGGAATCTGAATTACCTGATGATATGCATAAAGACATCAAATCTCAATTGGCAAAATCATTTCAAGGAAAGAAGAGTTACACTGTTTTTGCAAAACATCGCATATATGATTCAAGCTCCTTACCGACAGACAAAACACATAGTTGGAAATGGGAAGAAAGAGAATCTGCAGGAGCAAAAAAAGCATTTCAGTTAAGTGGGCCGGTTCTTTGGGCATTAGCAAATGGAGGCGTGCTTATTATTGACGAAATTGAGGCGAAACTACATCCGGTTATGACTCTGAATACCATTGATGTTTTCCTGGACAAAGACAGCAATCCTAATAATGCTCAATTAATTTTTGCAACTCATGACACAAATCTTTTAAGTTACTCTAAACTTAGACGTGATCAAATTTGCTTTGCGGAAAAGAACAAATGGGAAAGTACCGAAATCTATTCTCTCTCTGATTTTGTCTATTTTGGAGATAAAAACGGTGAGTTTAAAACCGAAAAAGAAAGACCAGATACTGATAAAGAGAAGCGCTATTTTGAGGGCAGATATGGAGCAATCCCAGCATTGGGTAACTTTCAAAAATTTATACGCAACACCCAATGGCAAAGAGAGGAATATTAAATAAGACCGAACTTAAAGAAAGGGAGAAGCGGCCAATTCGTTGGAGGAAATATCCACATCTATTTCTCATTGTATGCGAGGGTGGGAAAACTGAACCCTATTATTTCAAAACATTTGAAAAACATATTCCTGAGGAGACGATTTTTCTTCGGGCAGTTGGCACAGGCAATAGCTCTAAAGGTGTTGTTGAACAGGCGATTATTGAGAGAGAAAAATTAGCTAACGAAGCCTATAAAAGTGTTGATGAGGTGTGGGTCGTATTTGACAAAGACGATGCAGAGAAAGTTCCAGCAAACGCGGTTAGATTCACTGATGCATTTAAAATTGCGCAAGATGAAAGGATGAGAGTTGCTTATAGCAACGAAGTTTTTGAATTGTGGATGTTACTTCATTTCATAGAGATTAGTTCTCAAAAACCAATTCCACGTGCAGACGTCTATTCAAGTTTAGAAACGGCAATAAAGTCTTTTGAAAACTACGAACTATTCGTTTATGAACATGGGAAAACTGGAATAATTGATGCACTAATAGAACTAGGTAACGAAGCAAAAGCAATTGAACGGGCAGAAAAACTTTTTGCTGAACAAAAAGGGAAACCACCTATTGATGCCAATCCAAGTACGACAGCTCATATTTTAGTTAAACGACTAAGAGAACTCATTGCTTGGTATTCTTATACACCTGACTAGAATTGCGTTATAAAACAATGCTGCATATCCTGAATTATAAGGCCAGCCGGCAACATCAGCTTACCGCAAGTCTGGCAGCGGTGGTTTTCGGTGTGTATATTTCCGCTCATGCAGCTTATCGACTTGACAGAAAATCGCACACAATCCGTGTTTGTGTGTTGCTTCCAACAATTCCAAATCTTTATTAACCAATGAAACGACTGCTGGCCAACTTTGGTATTTTTATCCTGAAA
>JAUYTA010000557.1 GCA_030695265.1 Bacteroidota bacterium | reverse complement strand
CCAGCATATAAAGTACAAAATGCCATGCCACCAGAAACAGTACCGAACTGGTTCCGAAATTATTGCCTATCATTGGATTGATTACGTTCCAAGGTCGGCCTAAGTCGAGCAGCAAAGCGCCGGTGTAAAATGCGTAGGCAAGAAAGCCGTTCAGTACAGTTACCCTCACAATGGAATGATATTTTTTCATGTTCAGGATATATACCATAAATGTGACCACATAAGCGCCCCCGGCAAATGCAACTCCGGTAACCACGTCAAAACCAATCCACAAACCCCACGGAACGTCCTGAGTTAAATTTGTAATTGAGCCCAGTCCTTTCCAAAACCGAATCACAATCAGGAACAAGCCCAAAAGAATAATTGGAATTGAAATGATATTAAATGGGGTTAGCCATTTACCTTTCGGTTTTAATTCACTGACTATAAATCGCCAGTTATTTTTGCGTTCATTTTCCCTGACAATAGGATAGGCCTGGTTAATCATGGTCTTCTTCTTTAGTTTGGTTATTTTTAGTTGCAGCGTAAATTCCAAGTAAGAGTGGTGGCAGAAGTAAATCAACAGAAGGAACGGTGTAAAGGAATCCCTTTGTAAGCTCCGGATACGAAGAGTTTTGAAGTTTGGTATTTAATCCCAATTCATTAAACGGAACAGGTGAAAGGTATAACCAACCGGTACCTCCTGCGGTATCTTCCCCATAAATCTGATGGATGTAATCGTTTGGGTTTTCTGCGATTCGTTGCCTGGCTTCGGCTATAAGTTCCCTTCGTGTTCCAAAAATAATGGCATCACCGCAGGTTTCGGCACAAACCGGTATTTCACCATTTTTAATCCGGTCGTAACACATGTCGCATTTCTGAATTTTCGGATTTGCACTGTGAAATTCAAATTTCGGAACATCAAAAGGGCACGAAACCATGCAATACCGGCATCCCATGCATTTTTCTTCCCTCCATATTACCGGTCCTTCTTTTGTTTTTAGCATGGCCTCTGTCAAACAAGCTGCGGCGCAGGCCGGTTCGTTGCAATGCATACACTGGTTTTTTACGAAAGCTTCGCCTTTTGTTGTTTCGAATTTACTGATGACAGTGCGTTGCGATTCACTGGTTTCCCTTTTTACTCCAGTTACCAGTTCACCCTGAGGTTCGGGCAGATCATGTGCTTTTGCGCAGGCTTTTTCGCAAGCTCGGCACCCGATGCAACGAGTTGAATCATAAAGCATTCCATAAAATTCGATTTCACTGCTTTCTGGAGTCGTGGCTCCAAAACTCTTACCCACAGCGAGGGAAATCCCAATAAGCCCGGCTGTTTTGAAAAAGATTCGCCTATCGATACTCATAATTTTTGTTATTTATGGTTGTTAGAGAATATTCTAAAAATCAATTATTTGGAGGTGTCAATGAATTTTGTCTGAAAATCTTCCCAAACTTCAGGTTCTAGATCGGCCAGGATATTGTCAGTTAGTTCGCCTCCATCCTGAAG
>JAUYTA010000633.1 GCA_030695265.1 Bacteroidota bacterium | reverse complement strand
AAATCAGTACCCAGCAAATCGGTCCCCACGACATCATGAATGATGCGGTGTAGATAATGATGAATACCAATGTGCTGATACCAATTACTTTAAAGAAAGCCAGTCCGCCAATGGCAAACATACCGATGGCCATCCCAATGGAACCAATCATCAGCAGGATTTTGCGTCCGTATTTATCAACGGTCATAATGGCAACAACGGTAAAAATAACGTTGATCAGCCCCATCACCACTGTTTGCAGCATTGATGAATCTTTTGCCGCACCCATGCTTTCGAAAATACGTGGTGCATAATACAACGCGACATTGATACCAACAAATTGCTGAAATACAGACAATAGAATTCCGATAATGATTACCACTTTCCCAAAAGCGAATAGTTTTTCGGAAGCAGCTTCTACTGATTTTTTAATATCAGTCATAATCATTTTCGCCTGTTGGAGACCATTGATTTTGGTCAGGATTTCCAGCGCCTTGCCATCGCGATTGGTCATAGCAAGATAGCGGGGCGTTTCAGGAACAAAAAACAAAAGTACCGCAAAGATACCGGCGGGAATTGCTTCTGAAAGAAACATCCATCTCCAACCGATTTCATTGATGAATTCGATGCTTTTCCCCTGTGCAATGAAATAGTTGACAAAATATACGACCAGCATACCGAAAATGATTGCAAACTGGTTGATCGAAACCAAACGTCCGCGAATATCGGCAGGAGCAATTTCTCCAATGTACATCGGAACCACAGCTGATGCCAGCCCAACGCCAATCCCACCGAGAATACGGTAGAAATTAAACATGTACAATAATCCCATGGTTGGTTCGCCCTTTTGGAAGAACAGGAATTCAGGAAATCCTGATCCCAGCGCTGACAAGAAGAACAAAAATCCGGCAAGCATCATGGCTCTTTTCCGTCCCAATTTTAAGGAAAGAATTCCCGAAATCATGCCTCCGATAATACATCCGATCAAGGCACTCGATATGGTTGCCCCATGAGCAAGTGATCCTAGTCCGAGAGGGGTAATCAGGTATGCCTGAACCGATTTTTCTGCGCCTGAAATTACGGCAGTGTCATAGCCAAACAAAAGACCACCCAGTGTTGCCACCAGGGTGATCCCCGCAATATATAACGTGTTGCGATCTTTCATCGGATTAGATGTAGCAGTTGATCAACTGTTCCAGCATTTCCTGTTTGCCGCTGATCTGTTTTGGCTCGCCAACTTCTTTGGCAACATTGTACAGATCAACCAAATTCAGTTTTCCGGCTTCGTAATCTTTACCTTTTCCTGAATCGAATGACGCATAACGGTTTGCTTTTAGTTTCAGGTAGTCCGAATCTTTCAGCAATTTGTCGGCGATAACCAACGATCGGGCAAATACGTCCATTCCCGAAACATGGGCAATGAAAATATCTTCCAGATCGGTTGAGTTACGACGGGTTTTTGCATCGAAATTGATACCACCTGTTGTGAAACCACCAGCCTGAATAATTTCAATCATGGCTTCGGTTACTTCATAAATATTGGTTGGGAATTCGTCGGTATCCCATCCGTTTTGGTAGTCGCCTTTGTTGGCATCAATCGAACCGAACATTCCTGTGTCGCGGGCAACACGCAATTCGTGGGCAAAAGTATGACCGGCTAAAGTTGCGTGGTTCACTTCAACATTCAT
>JAUYTA010000556.1 GCA_030695265.1 Bacteroidota bacterium | reverse complement strand
GTTCAGGCAGTGATGGACGGCGACATCAACGGGTTCATCAAAGCCTTTCTGATGGAATTCAGCGACGATCTGAATTAAGATCGCGACTGATCAAATTGGAATGTATTCGCAAAAGTCATTGATTGTCATTTGTTTCACGTCATTCAGTTGTCAATTGTTCATGCCAATTAAATGACTATCAATGACAATTGAATGACCAATAATGACAAATGTAACTTGAAATATCAAATCAATATGAACGCTTCCATTCGCCTTGCAGAAAAACGGGACACCCCCGGAATTCTGGAGATTTATTCGCCATTTATTCTGGAAACAGCTGTCACTTTCGAAGAAACAGTTCCTGATGAAGAATCATTTTGGAAGCGGATTCAGGAAATTATGACTGAATTGCCTTTTCTGGTTTGTGAAATCGATGGCCGGATTGCAGGATATGCTTATGCATCAGGCTATCGAAGCCGTGCATCATACCGCTGGACCAAGGAAGTTTCAGTGTATGTTCATCCTGATTTTCACCGAAAACGTGTGGCGCAGGCACTTTATACCAGCCTGAATGAAATGGTTCGTTACCAGGGAATTGCCGATTTGCTGGCAATTATTACCATACCCAACGAATCGAGCGTGGCATTTCACGAGCAATTCGGTTACCGCAAATGTGGCGAATTCCTGAAAGTAGGCTACAAACTCGGGCAATGGCAAAACGTTGGTTGGTTCGAATTGTTCCTCCAGGATGAAGCTCAGGTTCCCAAAGACAGAATTTTAACCCTGAACGAAATTAAAGTCCTTCCAATTTTTCAGGAAGCCATTCAAAAAGGACTGGATAAACTGAATTTAAATGTGGATTAAGTAAAATCGCTGTAACTTACAGCCATAAATTTTGTTTCTCAATAAAAAAAGGAAATGGGCACATCTGAAAAATATAATAAGCGTGAAATTAGCTGGCTTTCGTTTTTCGAACGGGTGCTTCAGGAGGCTGAAGTTCTCTCCGTTCCTTTGTTTGAGCGTTTC
>JAUYTA010000554.1 GCA_030695265.1 Bacteroidota bacterium | reverse complement strand
ATTCAGGCTGACTTTTTTGCCGGTCAATGCTTTCTTCAGGGCAGTAGCATCATAATCACCCACACCAAATGCTCCGATAAACTGGTTAAGCATCATTGCCGATGCTACTTTATCATCGTTAATTTTCGAACTTCCGCCATTACTTTGTGCGATCAGGGTAACCTGGTCTTTTTCGTAGTCGGCCCAGCGGTAAACTACTTTTGTTTCGTTGCCCAAAGTCCATTCAACAGCTTCAAATTCGGGAAGTTTTTTGGTGCTTATTACTTTGGAGCCTTTCAGTTCCTTACTGATCAGGTTGGTTGAAACTTCTTCTTCGGTATAAGGTTCAAGCTTGCTGTTTTCAAGTTCCGAAAGGATTGATAAAACCTGATCTTTTGAAAGATGTTTGGCTTCCGGTTTGTCTGGCCCCATCACCACGATCACACGGTTTTCAGGTGTCATCCATTTTTTCGCCCGGTTCGACAAATCATCCACTGAAATAGTAGGCAGTATATTTTGTACAAATTCCCAGTCAAAGTCTATTGAAGTCAATGGTTCTCCTTCTATATAATGAGATTTAAAATCACTGGCAAACTCATCGTTATTTATTTTATCACGCTGTTTGTAGCGGCTTTCGTATGAAGTCAACAGATTTGTTTTTGCCCGGTCAAGTTCACTGGCAGTAAAACCATGTTGGTAAATCCGTTGCGCTTCGGTATAAATTGATTTAAAAGCCAAATCGCCCTGATCGGGTTTTGCCGATGCCGAAATGACCAGCATTTCGTAGCCTTCAACCAGTCCGCTGTAACCGATACTTCCGGTCACAAATGGCGGAACTCCTTTTTGCAGCAGTTCATTTATCCGGTCGCGGGTCATCATTCCAAAAAGTGACTGAATGGTCTTTTCTCTCAGGTAGCCCAGGTTTTTTTCTGAAGCCGCCGGCGCTTTGTGCTTGATGTAAAGAGAAACAGAATAGTTGCTGGCTTCTTTGTCGGTTACCAGGGCGTAAAGTGGTTCTTTGTGCTCCGGAACATCGTAGAATTCACGTTTCAGCGGATTTTCAACTGCTTCAATTTTTGAAAACAAGTCTTTAACTTTTTGCTCAACTGCGTCAACATCTATGTCGCCAACAATTGCAATTGCCTGTAAATCGGTGCGGTACCAGTCGTGGTAGAAGTGACGGAGCGTTTCGTATTTGAAATTCTTGATCACATCCAAATCTCCGATAACGTCACGGTTCATGTATTTCGAGCCATTCAGCAAAACCGGAAGCCATTGTCTTTGCATCCTGAAACCTGCAGTACGGCGGGTTCTCCATTCTTCGCTGATTACGCCGCGTTCGGCATCAATTTCCTCGTCGGTAAGTAACAGGAAATCCGACCAGTCATTTAGCACAAGTAAACAAGTATCAATCAGTCCTTCATGTTTCACCGGAATGTCGCTTAGATTATATACAGTTTCACCAAAACTTGTGTAAGCATTTATGTTCCTCCCAAACTGCACGCCGTGTTTTTCGAGTGTGTTGATAATTCCTTTTCCGGGGAAATGTTTGGTGCCATTAAAAGCCATGTGTTCCAGAAAGTGCGC
>JAUYTA010000540.1 GCA_030695265.1 Bacteroidota bacterium | reverse complement strand
ATAGTTAAAAAGGAGCTTTTACGAGCTCCTTTTTGTTTTAACAAATAGTTGTTTATTTGCTTCCTATAAAATTAATTTGGATGACTTTCAATCAAAACGGCTATTGGCATTGAACTCACGAAGTTGCACGGGTCAACTGTCAGAAAGGAAAGAACACATTTTTGTTCGAACTAAAACACCAAAAAGTATTTGAGTTGAATATTTCTGATTAGTTTTTTATGATCAATCGTCCGTTGGAGTATGTTACTTTATACTGTTTTAATGGTTCTGTAGCTAAACCCTTTTGTGGACTTCCGTAACCAAAAACCAGCATGTATTGAGTGCCACAACAAGGACATATCGCTACTCCACTCCCATCGGTCTCAACACTACATTTAGCCGATATTTCGTAAGTACAGGTGGCATCAAAGGCAAAAAAAGGTTGTGAACTGTCTGCGCCATCATGGTAAATGATAATTCCTCCATAACCTCCATTTACCTTAAAATAGCCTCCAACTGGTATAAGCTCAGTTCTATTTGCAAGATTTATATCAAGATAAACCGGTGTATACGGAATTACAGACACATATTCATCTTTACATCCACTTATTCCCGTCAGGAAAAACAAGCCAATAAAAACAGTTTTTAAAACTTTGCCAGAAAGCTGAGCCATTTTTTATATCTTTAATGCTTTAATTAGAACAAAGAAAAGGACAAATTATTTTATTCTGTCTAAAAATCATTCAAAATGGAAGATTATATATTTCTGATTATTGCTGTTGCGCTCTCGATTTATGCAGCCATCAATAAAAACAAGAAGAATAAAGAAGAACCCATTCTTTTAGAAGAGGAAGAAGAATTGGAAGAGAACAACGCGCGGAATTTTTTCATGGATCAATTGTTAGGCGAAGATTTCCTGGAAAAACCGATCGTAAAGAAGCCTAAGACGGTAAAGGTACCACAGATTCCTGTCAGGGCTGAATTTAAAAGCGGACTCGACATGAATAAAAAAGGGCTGTTCAAATCCAGGTTTGTAAGCACCTTGCCCGAACGTGTCAAGCGCCCATCTGTTTCAAGCATGAACATACAGCCTGAAGAAGAGGAAGAAAATTTGATGGAAGAAAGAGGCAGCTACCTCGATGATTTTTCGTTACGAAAGGCAGTTATTTACTCCCAGATTCTGGAACGAAAATATTAGCCCACACCTAATCACAAGGATTTATTGACAGATTGAACACCTTTTTTTTATCTGCAAATAAAAAGAACAAGGACTGAAACTTTTTATTATTCAGACAATTAAATTTTTTATAAAACATACCGGTTAGTTAAGGTGAAAATTTTTTATATGTTTGTATCCCGAAAGAGTTCCGCAATAGCCGGAATTCTTTTTTGTTTTAATAGTGTTTAAAGAAAGAATAAAAACCATGAAGAAGGTTACTTATATTACAGAAGAAGGCCTTAAGAAATTGAAAGATGAACTCGATCGTCTTATCACAATTGAGCGCCCTAAAATTTCGAAAGCAATTGGTGAAGCAATTGAAAAAGGTGATATCTCGGAAAATGCCGAATACGATGCTGCAAAAGATGCTCAGGGCATGTTGGAAGCAAAGATGTCGGTACTGAGTGAGCAAATTGCCACCGCCCGAATAATCGATGAATCGAAAATTAATACAACCAGTGTCCAGATATTGAACAAGGTTACGATTCTGAACAAAGCGAACAATACCACCATGCAATATACAATCGTTTCAGAACCCGAAGCAGATCTGAAAGTTGGAAAGATTTCGATCCAGACTCCGATTGCCAAAGGGTTGCTGGGTAAAAAGCTTGGTGATGTTGTTGAAATTCAGGTGCCGTCGGGCAAAATGCAATTTGAAATAATTGATATCGCAATCTGACAATTGACAAAATGGCCAGCATTTTTACCAAAATTGTAAACGGAGAAATACCTTCATGGAAGGTAGCCGAAGATGAAAACTTCTTCGCTTTTCTTGATATTTTCCCCGTTGCCAAAGGTCACACCCTGGTTATTCCAAAAAAGGAAGTCGATTACCTGTTCGATCTGGACGATGAAACCTACATCGGATTACAACTGTTTGCAAAAAAGGTAGCGCTCGGAATTCAAAAAGCCATACCCTGCAAAAAAGTCGGGGTAATGGTTTTAGGACTTGAAGTGCCTCATGCACACATTCATTTGGTTCCGATGCAGACAGAGGCTGACTTGCTTCACTTCTCGAAGAAATTGTCGTTCAGTAAAGAAGAAATGGCTGAAATCACTGCCGCCATTGCAAAAGAAATTGAATTAGGATAAAGTTCCGATTTAAAAATTCAAGATACAGAGATCCCGGGAAACCGGGATTTTTTTTGCCCTAAAATGAACCCTTATTGCTGAAAATTACCGATTGTTGACTATGACCTGAAAATGATTGATTAATTCAGGAAGAGGACAATTACTATCCAATGGCAGCTACTGACTTTTCAGCTTAAGAAAGAATTGTAATTATTTTTTGAATTACATTATTTAAAACTGCTTCATTTAGCGAAGCTGCTTTTTTAATAATAATTCCCTTGTCAGCAGTAAAAATACGGTTAGGACGGATGTTACTTGATACTGGTAATTTGCTGGTTTTATAATCACTGGATTCAATTACAATAGCGTATTTGTCTTTTGTTTGTTGGCTGGTGATCTGGCAAAGTATAATATCATCGCCTTGCAGATTAGCTAATACAAGGGCTGGCCTTTTCTTACTCCCCGAAAGGTCAGAAAAAGGGAAAGGGATCACAACGATATCGCCTTTTACAAATTTTTCCATGCTTCATCTTCTTCAGTCGAGAGCCAGTCTTTTGCTAATGCTTTTTCACTTGCAAAATGCGTATAAACTTTGTCATTGTCCATGGATGGATTCGTTTCCCTACGAATAACCTCGCCAAGTTTAACTTTTTCCTTATAAGGTAATTGTTTTACAAGATCTATAATCTGGTTGAAACTAACCGAAAGATTTATGTTACCTGCTAAAGTTTTCATACTTCAAGTACTAAATGATTTATTGTTGACAAATTTACTAAAAGAAAAAACAAAAACTTTATATCGCATTTTCAAAAAATCAAAGTTGGTAACTAATCCCTTTTAGTAGCAATTGGATTTTATTTGCCTCCATCAATAATATTACTTCACCCTTCCCGGATTCTTTTTTACAAAATCGCCCCAGCTTTTTACTCCTGATTTTGTCACCGGATTTTTCATTTGCAGGTAATGGCAAACGGCCACGGCCACGGCATCGGTAGCATCCAATTCCTTCGGAAGTTCGTTCAGGCTGAACATGTTTTTCAGGAAAAAAGCAACCTGTTCTTTTGCCGCGCGTCCCATTCCGGTGATCGATTGTTTCACTTTCAACGGGGCATATTCAGAAACGGGGATGTTTCGGCTCAGCGCCAGTCCCATCACCACGCCTTGTGCTCGTCCGAGTTTAAGCATTGCCTGAATGTCCTTTCCGTAAAAAGGTGATTCAATCGCCAGTTCGTCAGGTTGCAACTCATTCAGGAGCAAAACAGTACGATCGAAAATATTTTTCAATTTCTGATAGTGGTCCGATCCGGTAGTTTTGATAACACCAACCTGCATTATGCGAGGTTTGTTGTTTAATACCTCAATCAATCCGTAACCCATCACGTTGGTTCCGGGGTCAATGCCTAATATTTTAATTGGTATGTTGTCCATTTAGCTCATTCGTTTGGCGTCCGTTCAAAGATGCAATTTAAAGAGGAAATAAGAAACATCGAATAAAAAATAAGAAATATCAAAGTACCCCATTCCTTATTCATTATTCCTTGTTCCTTATTCCTTATTAATTTTTTTTGTTTTATCTTTTGAATGATCAATTGCCTGATTGCCTCACTTCTTTTTGTTGAAACAATATCCCTGAAATGATGAAAGCCAGTCCGATAAAAGTGGTGATGTAAATCGTTTCTCCCAAAATAAAATGAATAAATATCAGAGAAAGAAAGGGTGCAAAAAAAATCAGATTCCCGGTTTTTGCATTGTTTTCGCTATAATGCATTGCTTTCATCCACAAAATATAAGTTATTCCGAGCTCGAACAATCCAATATAAATAGCTGCCGGTAGTGCTTTTAATTCAGGAAACCGGAAATCGGTAAAAAGGAACGCTGCAATCAACAAATAAACCAAACCAAATCCAAAATTCCAGAAAAGCTTGAATATCTGATCGCGTTTGTCCTTCACGCTTAAAATCCAGAAAAGTGCCCAGATAACGCTGCTTCCAACAGCCAACAATACTCCGGTGAGGTTTGTATTAGCCATTCCTGAAAAACTACCCTGCGATGAAATGAAAATCACTCCAACAAAACTGATGAGAATGGCAGCAATGTTTCGTCCGGTAATTTTTTGCCCGAGCATAGGAGCTGAAAGCAATGCCAGCACAATAGGCCAAATCATGTTCAGCGGCTGTGCAACCTGAGCCGGAAGCAAACTATATGCCTGAAAAAGAATAAGATAATAACCGAATGGATTCAGCGCTCCGAGCATGGCTGACTTCCCCAATCCTGACCATGTAACGGTGAACAAGTCTTTCACTTTACCCTGAAAAAGGATGACCACAAAAAAGGTAAGCAATGAAAATACCGAGGCGGTCAAAATCAGGTAAAGTGGTGAAAGTATTTGTAATCCAAGCTTAAAGGCTGTTGCAACGGTTGACCACAAAACAACTGAAAGCAGCGCATAAATGTAAGCTTTCGATGCCTGCTTCATGGGTTCAGTTCTTTCCCTTCCAACAATAATTCCTCTTTCGTCTTTACTGAATCCGGTTTACCTTCAGTTTTTACTGATTCCTGCATCTTTCGGAATTCGGCTCTGGCATCCACCACGTAAACACTTCCGGGGTAATCGGTCAGCATTTTTTTATACAGTTCCATTGCCTCCGTTTTTCGGTTCAGTTTATTTTGGTAGATGGCAGCGAGCTGAAAAAGTGCATCGTCAGCCAGCATCTCCCAACTGTTATCCTTTACGATGGATGCAAGCAAAACAGCAGCTTCTTCGTATTTTCCCTGTTTCTGAAAAATGTTGGCTTTCCTGAAATTCACATCGTCGGTAAGCGAATGAAATGCATATAATTTACTGATAGAATCGAGTGTTGTCAATGCTTTTGCAGAATGGTTGCGGAATAAATGCAGATCGGCACGGGCAAACATTTGCAGCGGAATCGCGACCGAATCATCTTCCATGTTCTCGCTGATAAAAAGTGCCAGTTCCATGGCATCGTTGGCAATCAGTTTCGAGGTACTGGCTTTCAATGCATCAAGCTGCGCTTTAGCCCATGCAAAATTTCCCATGTAATAACCCAGTTTGGCCTTTTTGAACTTCACATCATCGGCAAGCAAATTACTCTTGTTGCTTTCAATCACCTGCGAATAAGTGATCACCGCTTCCCACAAATCGCCCGAATAAACATAAATGTCAGACAATTCAGCCTTCATCAGCGATATCTGTTGCTGATTGATTCCTTTTAAAACCAATCCTTCTGTTAAAACCTGAAT
>JAUYTA010000537.1 GCA_030695265.1 Bacteroidota bacterium | reverse complement strand
TCCATCACCCGGCTCATGTCTATTTCATTGAAAGTAGTGAGCATGGCAGTTTCATTTTTAACTGCAACCAAACGTTCAGCTAACTTGCGGCGCAGCATGGTCATTTTCTCACGTTTCACAGTGCGACCGCTCACAGAGCTTGTCGAAGTGAGCTTTGCACCTCCTTTTTCCTGTTTCGGAAGGGCAAGAACCGCTTCAATATCACTTTTCGAAATACGGTGCAAACCATTCAGAACCTCTTCCATTGAAAGATGATTGTCTTCCATCATTTTATGCGCAACCGGGGTGATTTTGACATTCGATTCTTCCGGCTTGACGGTTAATTCAGAAGCAGTGGTTTTTGCAGATCTAACAACTGTAACTTCCTTGGGCTCCGGAAAAAGTTCGGAGGCAATTGGTTGTTTCTCCGGTTTCTGTACAGGAGCGACACTGGTGTCGATGTTGCAAACAATGGTTCCAACGGCAACGGTTTCGCCTTCAGAAATTAAAATTTTTATTTGCCCGCTCTCGGTGGCAGCCAAAGTCAAAGTAGCTTTGTCTGATTCAACTTCAGCTATTTCCTGATCTTTAGAAACCAGGTCACCATTGGCAACCAACCATTTGCCAATTTCTACTTCAGTAATGGATTCGCCGGGAGTAGGTATTTTTATTTCGAATAACATGTTTGGTTTTTTATTGGTTTATGCTAATACTTTTTCTTCAAAAACAGAATCCAGTATCATTTTCAATCGTAAATTATGCTGATACATAAGGCCACCGGCAGGACTTGCACTTGCTGGTCGGGAAATCAATTCGAAAGGCACTGTTGGCAAAAAACGTTGAACATGCTGCCAGGCTCCCATGTTCGATGGCTCATCCTGCGCCCAGATTATTTTCTCAACATGCTGATATTTTGCAATAATCGATTTTATTTGGTCAATCGGGAGTGGGAACAACTGCTCGACTCGAACGATTGTAACGTCCTGAATTCCTTCCTCTGCTTGCCTTTTGTGTAAGTCGTAATAGAGTTTTCCGTATGTAAATACCAACTTCCTGATTTTTTCAGGCTTGCTAACCACATCTTCTATAATTTCCTGAAAATGTCCATTTGACAATTCATCCACCGAAGAGGTAACCATAGGATGTCTCAACAGGCTTTTTGGTGTGAAAATAATGAGCGGTATTCGCACATTCCAGTGCATTTGCCGGCGAACTAAATGAAACATATTGGCAGGAGTTGTAGGAACTACTACCTGCATATTATTATCAGCCGTCAGGTTTAAAAACCGTTCGATTCGCGCACTGGAATGTTCGGGCCCCTGCCCTTCGTACCCATGTGGAAGATATAAAACCAGGCTGTTCATCATTCCCCATTTTTCGTAGGCCGAAGATATATACTGGTCGAAAATTACCTGGGCAACATTGAAGAAATCGCCAAACTGGGCTTCCCAGATGGTTAAACTTTTAGGATTGGACAGCGAATAACCATATTCGAATCCAAGTACGCCGTATTCGGAAAGGTGAGAATTAAAAACATGAAATTTCGCCTGATTTTCGCTGATATTTTTAAGTGGATAGTATTTTTCGTCGGTATCTTCAACCACAAAAGAAGCATGGCGGTGGGCAAAAGTTCCCCGCTCGGTATCCTGACCACTTAACCTGACCTGGAAACCTTCTTCGAGCAAAGTTCCGTAGGCAAGTAACTCGGCCATCGCCCAATCCATCCGGTTATCCAATATCATCATCCGACGGTCCTCAACAATCCGGTCAATTTTCTTGAAGAATTTTTTATCCGCCGGAAGGGTATTGATTCTTTCAGCAATGCGCAGCAACTCATCTTTCTTAACGCCTGTTTTAACCGGTTGGATCAGATCAATTTTCGAAGGGTTTTTATAGTCAAGGTATTCACCTTTCAGGAACCGGCGAACTTTAACTTTGTCAATTTCTTCTGATTCTTTGTATTTCCCTTCCAGAAAAAGATCAAACTCATGGTTTAGTTTCGAAGTTTCAGCCTTGTCCATCACCCCATTTTCTGCAAGTTTATCAGCATAAATATCGCGTGGATTAGGATGTTTCTCGATCGCTTTATACAACAACGGCTGCGTAAACCGGGGTTCATCGCCTTCGTTGTGTCCGTGTTTCCGATAACATAAAATATCAATAAAAACATCAGCATGAAATTTTTGCCTGAACTCCATGGCCAGTTTTACCGTGAAAATAATGGCTTCCACATCGTCGCCATTCACATGAAATACAGGAGAACGCGTCACTTTGGCCACATCGGTTGAATAGGTACTCGAACGTGCATCCAAATAATTGGTAGTAAAGCCAACCTGATTATTAATGACCAGATGAATTGTTCCACCGGTTTTATAGCCGGCCAATTGTGACATCTGAATTACTTCGTAAACAATCCCCTGGGCAGCAATGGCAGCATCGCCGTGAATAACAATTGGCGCAACTCTGTTGTAATCGCCATTATACTGACTATCAATTCTGGATCGAACCATTCCCTGAACAAGGGCTCCAACAGTTTCAAGGTGCGATGGATTGGGCATCAGGCTTAGTCGTACTTTTTTACCATGATCGGTTTCAACTTCGTTTTCGTAGCCCAAATGGTATTTCACATCGCCAAGCGAAAGGTCTTGTTCGTATTCTTTACCAACATATTCTTTAAAAATATGCTCATACGGTTTTTCAAGGATATTGGTCAGCACATTGAGCCTTCCGCGGTGCGCCATACCGACGACAAACTCACTGATGCCCAATTCTGAACCATGTTCGATTACTGCATCCAAAGCTGGAATCAGCGCTTCCCCACCCTCCAGTGAAAACCGTTTCTGGCCTACAAATTTTTTATGAATGAAGCTTTCGAAACCAACCGCCACCTTCAAATGATAATAGATGTGTTTTTGTTGTTCAGGAGTAAAAAACTGGTTATTCCGGGTCGATTCCATTTTAACTTTCAGCCAGTCAATAAGTTCCGGATGCCTCATATAAACAAACTCAACACCAATTGACTCGCAATAAGTAGCTTCCAGATGTTCGATGATCGCTCTCAGCGTGGCCGAACCGATTCCAATGTTGTTGCCTGCCTTAAAAACAGTATCGAGATCAGATTTTTGAAGGCCAAAGTTTTCGATGTCCAAAGTAGGCAGATATTTCCTGCGTGAACGTACCGGATTGGTTTTGGTAAACAAATGTCCCCGCTGACGATAACCGTGAATGAGGTTAAGAATTGCAAATTCCTTGTCGATTTTATCATCGTGAACCGATGATTTTGAGTTGTCGAAGTTTTTTCTGGCAAACTCAAATCCGGCGAAAAAATTTTTCCAGCTTGCATCTACCGATTCAGGATCGATAAGATAGGAGGAATATAATTCTTCAATAGCAGCGATTTCCTGGTTACCCACTTGCGAAAATTTATCCATGTTGAACTATTGGTTTTCAGTTAAAGTATTCGTTAAAAGTAATAAATTACAATTGTAAATCATTAGGTATGGAATCATACAGAGCCCACAAAAGAACCAATAAATGCCCAACTTGTTTAATATTTTTTGACAGAGAAAGCATTTTTCATTAGTTTAGCAAAAAACATTTATCAAATATTCCGGTAAAACAAATTGGCCATGAAAAAAATTCTGCTCATCACCGCTTCAATCTTTGGCATCCTTGCACTGATTTATGTATTTGGCCCTTCGTTTCCGAGCCCGGAACTCTCCGCTAAGCTTCCAGAAATACAAGTTGAAACAACCGGATTTGAAAATTATCTGGAAGCTAAAAATTCAGCATTAAAAATTAAGGCCGACAATGAAAGCCGCATTGTCTGGGCAAACAACAGCCTGAAAAACAAAACTGAATACTGTTTACTTTATATTCACGGGTTTTCGGCTTCGTGGTACGAAGGAGAACCTGTTCATACTGATTTTGCAAAAAGATATGGCATGAATCTGTATATTCCGTTGCTTGCTTCTCATGGAATTGACACTCCTGAAGCACTAATCGACATGACACCCGACCGGCTATACGAATCGGCCAAGGAAGCTTTGGTTGTGGCTCAAGTGCTGGGCGAAAAAGTAATCCTGATGAGTACTTCTACCGGTGGAACATTGAGCTTAAAACTTGCCTCTGAATTTCCGGAGTTGCTGGAAGGACTGATCTTGCTTTCACCAAATATCGCAATCAATAATCCGGCAGCATTTCTGCTTAGCAAACCATGGGGATTGCAAATTGCACGTCAGGTTTACAAAGGAAATTACCGGATTACCAATACCGATTTTGCTTCGGAAGACTGCAAATACTGGAATTGCAAATACCGGCTCGAAGCCATTGTTTATTTGCAGCAATTGGTTGAATCGACCATGACCAAAGAAACGTTCGGGAAAGTTAACGAACCGGTATTTCTGGGCTATTATTACAAGGACGAAGTAAATCAGGATCCTACTGTAAAAGTAGATGCAATGCTGAAAATGTATGACCAACTGGGAACACCGGAAAACCTGAAACAAAAAGTTGCTTTTCCGGAAGCTGGCTCACATCCGATCGGAAGTAAACTGTTTTCGAAAGCCTGGCAGGACGTTGAAAAAGCCAGTTTTAAGTTTGCAGAAGAAAAACTGGGATTGGTGTCAATTCAATAACTGAGGAAAATTGCTTTCTAAAGAAGTTAATAAAGCATAGAAGAATATAAATTTCGAAGCTGGTTTTTCTAACTTTGTGACAAATAATTTATCATGGACACAGCGACAATAAGACAAAGACTATACGATTACATCAAAGTAGCTGACACCACTTTCCCGTACAAATCAAATTCATCCGAACCGGTAATTTCGATTTGATAAAATTGGCCTTTTTTCAACGGAACTTCTTTGCTGATAAGTACTTCACCATCCACTTCAGGAGAATCGAATTCGGTGCGGCCAACAAAAAATTCATCATCTTCACGATCAATGATCACTTTTAAAGTTCTTCCAACTTTTTCAGCACTTAATTGTGAGGAAATGATTTGCTGAATTCCCATCAATTCCTCCTGACGGGCTTGCTTGACTTCTTCCGGAACATCGTCGTTATACTTTTGGTAACCGTAAGTTCCTTCTTCGTGCGAGTAAGTAAAAGCACCCAAACGATCAAATTTGTGTTTCTGAATAAAGCTTTTCAGTTGTTCAAAATCTTCGTCGGTTTCACCCGGATGACCAATCAACATGGTTGTACGAATTGCAATTCCGGGAACTTCTTCCTTGATTTTTTGCAGCAAAGCTTCCGTTTCTTCGGTGGTAACATGGCGAAGCATGTGTTTCAGCACATTGTTTGAACTATGCTGCAACGGAATATCAATATATTTGCAAAGTTTGGAAATTGATTTAAACAGCGGCAGAATGTCCATCGGGAATTTAGTCGGGTACAAATAATGAAGGCGAATCCATTCGATGCCTT
>JAUYTA010000533.1 GCA_030695265.1 Bacteroidota bacterium | reverse complement strand
AACAAAACCGAAAATAGAAAAACATGAATATGAGCAAACCATTTATTTTACTAACAGCACTGCTTTTGGCTTCCGTTGGGGTAACAAACGGGCAACAAAAGCAGCAATCCTTTATACCTGGCGAAATATGGCCCGATAACAAAGGAATCCATATTAACGCGCATGGCGGTGGTATCCTTCCTAAATTAAATGGTCGGACAAATGGACACTGAAATAACCCGGAAAATGTATCTTTAAACTTTTATTATCTATAAATATGAAAAACATACTTCTTGCCACCACCTGTCTGGCAACAATCACCGCCTGTACGCAGGCAAAAAAGGAGAAACCTGCCCAACTGCCGAATATAGTAATTATTTATGCCGACGATTTGGGTTACGGCGATGTGGGCGCTTATGGCGCATCCCGGTTAAAAACACCCAACCTCGACATGTTGGCCAACGGAGGTGTTCGGTTTACCAATGGCTATGCGACATCGGCCACCTGCACACCAAGTCGTTATGCATTGCTGACAGGCCAATATCCATGGCGGAACGTGGATGCAAAGATACTTCCCGGTTCAGCGCCTTTGATCATTGATACCGCACAAATGACGATTCCTAAAATGCTAAAGGAAAAGGGATATTACACAGGTATTGTTGGTAAATGGCACCTTGGTTTGGGCAACGGAATTGTTGACTGGAACCAGCGGGTTTCACCCGGGCCAAATGAAGTTGGTTTCGACTATGCTTATATCATGGCTGCAACGCAGGACAGAACTCCAACGGTTTATCTTGAGAATGGATTGGTTGAAGGTCTGGAAAAGGATGATCCTCTCTTTGTGGATTATGAGAAGAATTTCGAAGGTGAACCGACCGGGCTGGATAATCCGGAATTGTGCACCATGAAATGGCACCACGGACACAACAATTCCATTCACAACGGAATACCCCGTATCGGTTTTCAAAAAGGCGGAAAATCGGCCTTATGGGTTGATGAAAATATGGCTGATGACTTTCTTGGAAAAGCGCAGCAATACATTCAGGAAAACAAAAGCAAGCCGTTCTTTCTTTATTACGCTTTGCAGCAACCACACGTTCCCCGCACTCCACACCAGCGTTTTGTCGGCACTTCGGGGATGGGGCCACGCGGCGATGTTATCTTGGAGGCAGACTGGTGCGTGGGTGAATTGATAAAAACGCTCGAAACAGAGGGGCTGCTCGAAAACACGCTGATTATTTTTTCGAGCGATAACGGACCTGTATTGAATGATGGTTATTACGACGAGGCCGTGGAAAAACTGGGCGATCACAAACCTGCAGGGCCGCTAAGAGGTGGAAAATACAGCTTATTCGAAGCGGGAACACGGGTTCCATTCATGTCTTACTGGAAAGGGAAAATTGAACCGATGGTTTCGGATGCGATTGTTTCTCACGTAGATTTGTTTTCGTCACTGGCCAAATTGGCAGGCAGCGAAACAAGAGTGCCCGACAGTCAGGAATTGATGGAGGTATTGATGGGAACAAGTCAGCAAGGTCGTGAGGAACTGATACTGGAGGCCACTTCCAGAACGGCTTTGCGCAAAGGCGATTGGGTGATGATACCCCCCTACAAAGGGCCTGCAGTGCAAACTCAGGTAAATATTGAACTGGGAAATTCAAAAGAATTTCAATTGTATAACCTGAAAGAAGATATTGGTCAACAGAACAATCTGGCAAAATCGGAGCTTGAAAAACTTCAGGAGATGATAAAATCCTTTGAAACTATTCGGGGAACCAAATTTCAGGAAGTAGAACAATTAGAACTTAAATAAACATGAATAGATTCAATCGGGTCACAATATTAACCACCCTTGGGCTCTTGCCTATTCTCTCGTTTTCGGTAAATAAACCAGAGAAAAAGCCAAATGTACTTTTCATTCTGGCCGATGATTTTGGCTATCATGACATGAGTTGCACGGGCAGCAAATTTTATGAAACGCCCAACATCGATAAAATAGCCGGACAGGGAATGGTTTTTACCAATGGTTATGCGGCTTGTCAGGTTTGTAGCCCGTCGCGGGCAAGTATCATGTCGGGTAAATTTCCGGCACGTCACGGGATTACGGATTGGATTGGCGCCGCTTCAGGAGAAAAATGGAGAAACGCAAAACGGTTCACTCAATTGTTGCCTCCTGAATATGTTCACAGTTTGCCTTCAGAATATATCACTTTGCCCGAAGCCTTGAAACAGGGCGGCTTTAAAACCTTTTTTGCCGGAAAATGGCATCTGGGCGAAAACGGTTCCTGGCCCGAAGATCATGGATTCGATGTCAACGTCGGCGGCTGGGATTCTGGCAGTCCCAAAGGCGGGTATTTTTCTCCTTTCGAAAACCCTATGCTTCAGGATGGCAAGGACGGAGAAAACCTTTCGATGCGCCTGGCTCATGAAACTGTCAGATTTCTGAAAGAAAATAATCCGGAACAAACAGGGAAACCGGTTTTCGCCTACCTGTCGTTTTATGCAGTTCATAGTCCCATTGAAACCACACAGGAAAAATGGAGCAAATACCGACAAAAGGCGGAAATTTTGGGCATTGCCTCCTCCGGATTTAAGATGGGCCATTTCCTTCCCATCCGTCAGGTTCAGGATAATCCGGTTTATGCCGGATTGGTTGAGCAGATGGACGATGCAGTTGGGTTGGTGCTGAATTCACTGAAAGATTTGGGACTCGATGAAAATACAATTGTCATATTTACTTCCGACAATGGCGGCGTTGCTGCCGGTGATGCATTTGCAACGTCGAACTTTCCGCTGCGCGCCGGAAAAGGTTACCAGTTCGAAGGAGGAATCCGTGAACCTTATTTCATAAAAGTACCGGGCCTTACAAAAGGAGGTGAAAAGTGCGATATTCCGGTTTCAGGAACAGATTTTTATCCGACCATTCTTGAATTGGCCGGATTACAACAAAGGCCTGAAGAACATTCGGATGGTGTCAGTCTGGTTCCTTTGCTGAAAGGCAAACAACTGCCTGAACGAACCCTGATCTGGCATTATCCGCACTATGGAAATCAGGGAGGCGAACCTTCTTCCATCATCAGGAAAGGTGACTGGAAACTGATTCATTATTACGAAGATGGCCGCGATGAATTGTACAATTTGAGCATAGATATTTCTGAAACCAGCGATGTTTCCGGCAAAAATCAAAAACTGGTCAGTCAATTGTACAACGAATTGTTTGATTATCTGAAAAAGGTTGGCGCCAGATTTCCTGAAAAGGATCCGGAATATTCCTCCGAAGCTGAACGAAAATATCTGGATGGAATTGTAAAAAACAGGCTTCCTCAATTGGAGAAGCAACGGCTTAATTTTCTATCGAAGGATTTTGACCCGAAAAATGACTGGTGGGGAAGTAAAATCACAAAGGATTGAGAAATAAGGTCATTGTTTTTTTAAACCACAAAAAGGCAACTATTTAATTTTGACAGCGCTTAAAGCTGCCAGCTCCCTTTCGTAGGTTTGTGAGGTTGGCATTGAAAAGAGTAGTCAGGAAATTAGATCAGAAACAGTTTCCCGATTTGACTGGCCTGAATATGAAAAAATCAGGCAACAGTTGATAATTGCGAAATAGCGGGGGTTGAAATTATTTTACCTCAAATCCCCTTTTTGCAATTGCTTCCGAAATTTCTTTCAGATTGGTTTTTTCAGGGTCGAACCGCACAAAAGCTGTTGAATCTTCATGTTTGGCGCTGATACTGTCGATTCCGGCAAGTAAATTAACTCCTGTGGAGATGGAGGCTTCGCAATGGTCGCAGGTCATTCCTTCAACTTTCAGTTCAATCTCAACCATCAACGGCGTTTTTTCTTTGTCGGCAGGTTTTTGTTTGGGCGAACATGCTGCTATTGCAATGCTGATGACTGCAATGAAAATTAATTTTCGCATAATTTTATTTGAAATGAATACTGATAACAAATTTATTTGGGCATTTGTTTTTTGCTC
>JAUYTA010000629.1 GCA_030695265.1 Bacteroidota bacterium | reverse complement strand
GAAAATTCTGGACAAATTTAACAGCAAAATAAAAATTATCGCCAAAATCGAAAATCTGGACGGAGTTAATAATATAGATGAAATCCTCCAATATGCTTATGGCATTATGGTTGCCCGCGGTGACCTTGGAATAGAAATACCCGCTGAAAAGATTCCAAGTATTCAACGAAAACTAATTAAAAAAGCGGTTCAGCAAAAAAAACCTGTAATTATTGCAACTCAAATGCTGCATTCCATGATCGATAATCCAAGGCCAACGCGTGCAGAAGTGGGCGATGTTGCTACTGCAATATACGATCGGACTGATGCGATTATGCTTTCAGGAGAAACAGCATACGGAAGTTATCCGATTGAGGCCGTAAATGTTATGACAAAAATTGCGCTTGAAGTTGAGGCAAGCAAAGACCGACGCAACGATTTGCCAGTTCCGCGCCTTGACAATGAAACTTCTGCCTTTCTTGCTGAAGCTGCAGTGCTGGCCTCAAAAGAATTAAAAGTCAGTGCTATTGTAACTGACACTCTTACGGGGAAAATTGCCAGGTATATTGCAGCTTTCAGAGGGGCAATACCTGTATTTGCCAAATGTCATAACGGACGGGTAAAACGCGAACTTGCCCTTTCATACGGTGTTTTCCCGAGTGAAATACAATCAAAGAAAAACAAGCATAAACTGATTGAAACTTCTTTATTGGATTTAGTTAAAAGAAAACTGATTACTGAAAAAGACACCGTGGTATATGTTGGCGGAAACTTCGGTGTTGGCGGTGGTACTTCATTTATTGAAATTGCCTCAGTCGAACAAATGGCACATTCAAAAATGAAGAACTAATCAAAAAAAACTACCAAAAAAAAGGGAACCAATCGGCTCCCTTTTTTTATCTCATATCAACAATTTCAACGTCCTTGTATTTCGATGCATCAAAAACAAAGTCTGAATCTTTGAAAACACCATCGGTTTTTAACTGGCTGATGGAAACTTTGTAATTGTTCCCGTCTTTTCCCAGAATATTTGCTCCCCGAATCAGCATTTTTTGTTTATCAATTACTAATTTGATGTTGCTAACATCGCCGGTGGCCTTTTGTGGGGTCAGGTCGATATTGTAAACCGGAACACCTGCATCGGTCGATTCGCCCGCAAATTTATAGTTGAAACCTCTTTCATAAATGGTAAAAATACGCGTAGGATCCATTAGATCGTCGGTTTCTTCATCCATATTTGAAATGCTTACTTCGTTCGCGTGGACCATATAAGTCCAGATTGATTTTCCGTCACAAGTTACCTGCAATCCCATCATCGGAATATTCAACTTGTACTTTTTGCCTTTCAGAACAATGGTTCCGCTACTCTTCTCCTGAATATTCTCCGCCTTATTATTCATTTCGAAGGTGAATTTTGCTTCGATGGAAGCGAGCGATTGGGTCGTTTTGGTAACTTTTTCGAGTATTTCTTTCGCTTTAGCATCTTGCTGGCTATATCCGGCAGTTACACAAATGGAAAGAATCGTAATTAATAGTAATTTTTTCATTTTGATGTATTAATATAATGGTTCTATTTCATTTGTTTCAATAATTGTTCCAAACTATATTCGTCCTGAAGCAGCACCTGCCTGGCTTTGCTTCCTTCGCTCTGTCCTACAATACCCGCAGCTTCAAGCTGATCCATAATGCGGCCGGCACGATTGTACCCGATGGAGAATTTCCGCTGTATCATCGAAGTTGATCCTTGCTGATTTGCCACTACCAACCGAGCCGCATCGTCAAACATTTCATCGCGGTTGGTCAGGTCGGCAGCGCCATTTCCACCTTCGGTATCTCCCACATAATCAGGAAGAAGAAAGGCTGTTGTATAACCTCTCTGATCGGCAATAAACTCGCAAATACGCTCAACTTCAGGAGTATCAACAAAAGCGCATTGCACGCGGGTCATCTGGCTTCCGGTTGAAACAAGCATATCGCCTTTCCCAATCAACTGATTGGCGCCTGGTGTATCCAGAATCGTACGGGAGTCGATCATCGAAGCAACTTTAAAGGCAATTCGGGTCGGGAAGTTCGCCTTGATTACACCGGTGATAATATTAATAGATGGACGCTGTGTGGCAATTACCATGTGAATACCCACCGCACGCGCCAACTGGGCAATACGTGCAATCGGCAATTCAACTTCTTTTCCGGCAGTCATGATCAAATCGGCAAACTCGTCAATGATGACTACTATATAAGGTAAGAAACGGTGACCTTTCTCCGGATTCAGACGACGGCCAATAAATTTGGTGTTGTATTCGATGATGTTGCGAACGTGTGCTTTTTTCAACAAATCGTAACGTCCATCCATCTCAATATTTACTGAATTCAGTGTGTTTTTAACTTTCTGAATGTCAGTAATTATCGCATCTTCTTCGTCAGGCATTTTGGCTAAAAAATGTTTTTCCAGACATGAATAAAGATTAAGTTCCACCTTTTTCGGATCGATCAAAACAAATTTCAGTTGCGAAGGATGTTTTTTGTAAAGAAGCGAAGTAATGATTGCATTCAAACCAACCGATTTTCCCTGACCGGTAGCGCCCGCCACCAGAATGTGTGGCATCTTGGTCAAATCAACCATGAATGTTTCATTCGAAATGGTTTTTCCCAATGCGATAGGAAGCTCGTAGTTCGATTCCTGAAATTTTTTGGAACCAATAATCGAACGCATCGAAACAATTTCAGGTTTCTGGTTCGGAACTTCAATACCGATTGTTCCCCTTCCCGGAATTGGCGCAATTATACGAATGCCCAATGCGGATAAACTCAGTGCAATATCGTCTTCCAGGTTCTTGATTTTTGCAATTCGGATTCCCGGAGCAGGTACAATCTCGTACAAAGTAATCGTAGGCCCAATGGTTGCACGTATTTTGGTAATCTCAATTTTATAATGACGCAGCGTTTCTACGATCTTGTTCTTATTTGAAATAAGTTCCTCGTTGCTCACTTCTGCATTGCCCGATGCATGATCGTCGAGCAAATCGGGGGTCGGGTATTTGTAACTCGACAAATCGAGGGTCGGGTCATAATCTTCCATTACCGGAACACCGTGGTCATCCACTTCGGGTTCAACTATTTTGGTAACCTGAAGTTCCGGATCCTTATTTTTAAATTTCTCAGGTCTGGTTGTATTGCTGAATATCAGGTCCTCGATGCTCGTTTCAACATCCTTTTGCGACAAGGTATTTTCGATCTCGAAATCGTCGTCGTCAATAATTATTTCATCTTCATCGGGTGAATCAGGATTAAAAATTGCCTCAATTTTATCGTCTTCAGTGATTACTTTCGAAATCGACACCACTTCAATTCCACCCAAAGGCGTGGTTTCCAAAACCAATTCCGTAGATTGTTCTTCGGTTAGTTTATCTGTAACTTCAGGTTCTTTTGACATTTTTGCAAACAATCCGGTTAACCATGGAATAAACTGCCGAAAGGTTACAATCAGCAATATAAACAAGATGAAAATCAGTATTAAAGTGGCACCCAGTGTACCCAAAATTGAAGAAACTAAATTAGAAAGTATAAAACCATACATTCCGCCGAAATTCAAAAACTGACTGTCTACGGAATTGGTCATCAGTCCAAGCGTAATGGAAGCCCAAAGCATCCAAACAATCGAAAAAACCAGTGTCTTGAAAAACTTGATTTTTCTGTACCCGAACAAATTGAGTGCAGCCACAAAAAATATCAGGATAAAAAAGAAGGATGGAAACCCAAAACCCATATTGATAAACTTTTCGCTCAAAAAAGCGCCTCCTTTTCCGGCAATATTCTGAACCCTCACCGAAGGATCAAAAAGGAAATCACGCCAGGGAAGATCCAGCTTGCTTTGATCGACCCCACCTGAAATAACATAGGAAGCAAAGGCGACTGCCATGTATCCGCTGATGATCATCAGAAAAAGTCCAAAGGTATATCTGAATTGGTTGCTCCTGAAAAAAAGTACAACACCCCAGTTTTTTTTAGGTGTGGGAGCCTTTGCCGGTTTCTTTATTTGTTTTGCCATTCGGGTTATAAAATTCGTGCGCAAAGTTAACGATTTTTGACTATCAGATATTTTATCTTTGAACTTATACCGCACATTAATTTCCACCTTACTATATTATCATCTGTTTAATAGCATCCTTTTCCGAATACACAACAATCGTTCATCATGATTATAATTGGTTCCTTTTTATAAGTTTGTCAGCGACAGATTATGACCAAAATAACTGTAAAGCCGACAAATACAAAGACTTAACAATACATCAGAATGAAAAAAATTGCAGTTGTAGCGCTTGGCGGAAATGCCCTTCTCAGGGAAAATGAATCCGGCACCATTGAACAACAGGAATCAAATACGACCGAAACGCTTGAAAATCTGATTTTTCTGCTGAAGGAAGGATTCGAATTGGTAATAACCCACGGGAACGGGCCGCAGGTAGGCAATATCCTGATGCGGAACGAGGCTGGACTGCAAGTGTACAACATTGCCCCAATGCCTCTGGACGTTTGCGTGGCCGATTCGCAAGGCGGAATTGGCTACATGATTGAACGAATGATACGAAATGTGTTGAAGAAACACGGCATTCAGAAAAATGTCATCACCTTGGTAACCATGGCGACTGTCGATCCAAACGACCCGGCTTTCACAAATCCCCAAAAAGGAATCGGGAAAATCTATTCGGAGCAGGAAGCAAAAAAACTTCAGGAGGAAAAAGGCTGGATTTTTAAACCTTCTGCAAAAACCAAAGGTGGCTGGCGGCGAATGGTTTCTTCTCCGCAACCAATAGATATTATTAATCAGGAAATAATTGAAACGCTTGTCAGGGCCGGAAACATTGTAATTGCAGTTGGCGGTGGAGGAATTCCGGTTTATTACGACGAAAACAACGACCTTCGTACGCTGGATGCCGTAATCGACAAAGATCTGGCTTCGGCTTTGCTGGCTTCGAAAATAAAGG
>JAUYTA010000516.1 GCA_030695265.1 Bacteroidota bacterium | reverse complement strand
TGGAATTAAACGTTAACTATGAAATAATCCTTGGTAATTGTTTTGATGAATTGAAAAAATTTGATTCTGCACAATTTCAAGCATGTGTAACTAGTCCACCATATTGGGGTCTTCGAGATTATGAAATGGAAGGTCAAATTGGTGCTGAGTCTAGTCTAAATGAATATATTAAAAGAATGGTGGATGTTTTCAGAGAGGTAAAAAGAGTATTGAAAAATGACGGCACACTGTGGTTAAATATGGGAGACGCTTATACCAGTGGCGGAAGAACTTGGAGGGATATAGACAAAAAAAATCCTGCACGAGCCATGTCCTACCGACCAGCAACTCCTGAAGGATTGAAGCCAAAGGATTTGATTGGATTACCTTGGAGATTGGCGTTTGCACTTCAAGCTGACGGATGGCATTTAAGATCTGATATTGTTTGGTATAAGCCAAATTGCCAGCCTGAATCAGTAAAAGACAGACCTACACAATCTCATGAATATATTTTTCTACTGACGAAAGAGGAAAAGTATTATTATGACTTTGAAGCTATAAAGGAGAGAACAAATGACGGTATTAACACGCGTAATAAGAGAAGCGTATGGAGTGTGAAGACCGAACCCTTTAAAGATGCTCATTTTGCAGTATTTCCTCCATCTTTAATAATGCCCTGTATAATGGCTGGAAGTAAAATTGATTCATGGATACTTGATCCTTTTTTAGGTTCAGGGACAGTAGGTGAAGTTAGCCTAAAATTAAACAGAAAATGCGTGGGGATTGAACTTAATCCTGAATATATACAAATTGCGAAAAGACGAACTCTGATGCAACCAGTGCTTCCATTTGACTAATAATTATTTTTCCTCATCTAGTTCATTTATAATAAATTCCCAGGTAGCATGTACAACGCAAAACCTTTTGTCGATTTTATTAATTTTTAATTTTCTTTCTGTGCCTCCATCAAAATATAACTCATACATTAAAGCACCGATTTCATGATCATACACTCTACAGTATCCTGATTTTGGTGTTTGAATACTATCATTCATCATTTCGTAAGTACCGTTCTTTACTTCTTCCAATAACGTTTTAGGTATTTCTACCAGCTCATATTTCCAAAACGGAGTTACAGGAGTTGGCCTTCCAATATTTCTTAGAACCAAGATTCTGTCATAATTACTCAAATGCTGCAGGAATTGTTTGGTTAAAGAGTGTAGATGAATTTCTTTATCGGTCCATTCTCCTTTCCCCAACTCCATATATTTATGAATATTGACAAAATCTGATCTTAATTTTCGATCTGCTTGAGTTTTTAATGAAAATTTTTCTTCATTAATTGAAATGTCTGCTCCAGGTGTGTTGTATTTAGATTTTTCTGCGCTATAACCATGATAATTCGAAATATTGACGAGTATATATTCAAACTTATCCTTTGTAAAAGGCTCGTCAGTAAAGCAATGATGAATGCGCAAAGCATCTCCAAAATCATCAAGTATAAAATCATTTGCTATTACTGTGCTTGTAGGTAATCTTTTAAATGCTGTTGGTCTAGTAAATTGATATGCAATCTTTTCAACCCAAATCAATTGTCCATCAGTTAGCAGAGGTAGATATTCAACGATTTTATAAATCCGTTCTTCTTTTGTAATTTTCCTCATTATTCAACCTTATATATTTATCTCGTGAAAGAATAACCATTTCGAAGAAAACAGATCAATTAATTAACAAAATCCTTGATTAACTGCTGTGACCTCAATAATATTAGAAATTCGATTCCAAAACTAATAATATAATCCTTTGTGCAATTTATTGATTACAATAAATTTTCAGTAATTGACAATAAATTTTTTGTGATCGCAAAAAGGAAAGAAACATTCCGATCAAGTTTGGTACTGAAAAGGCTGAAGATTGATGGAATTTAATCAGATTGAAGTAAAGGAAATCAAATTTTTGATTTTTCTATTATGCACTGCTGTGCCTATATGGTGTAACATCATAGTAAATGATCCCTTCGACACGCTTCGCTGCTCAGGGAGCGACAACCCAATCTTCGGTCTCCCGACTTCGGTCTTCTGTCTTCCTCTAAACCTTCCGCGCCCGATCCATTTCCCTTGTGTCGTCTTTCAGTTTAAGGGTTTCGCGTTTGTCGAAGGTCTTTTTGCCTTTTGCCAGAGAAATTTCGAGTTTGGCAAGGCCACGATCGTTGATGAAAAGTTTGAGTGGCACGATGGTAATCCCGCCTTCTTTGGCTTTTTTCTGAATTTTGGCCAGTTCTTTTTTGTGCAGAAGCAGTTTGCGGTCGCGTTTGGCAATGTGGTTGTTGCAGGTTCCCAATTCGTATTCCGAAATGTGCATGTTCCTGACATACAATTGGGTTCCTACAAAAGAACAGTATGAATCTACCAAACTGGCTTTTGCTCCCCGTATAGATTTAATTTCGGTTCCGGCCAGTTGTATTCCGGCATAAAAGTTTTCAATGATTTCGTAATCAAAGAATGCCTTTTTATTTTTGATGCTTATATTTTGTTGTTTGCGTACCATTTTGAAATTTATTATTGATTATTTATTATTGATGAATGTCTTGTGTTCTGAAGATCATTCATTATTTGAGCATCGAAATTTCTTTTTTCAGGAATTTGGAATATTGAGAATACATAAAATTGAGGAAAGGTTTATCACTTTCTTTTGTCCTCGAAGCTTCAAGTGCATTGATGTAGCGGATGCGATCCTGCTGAAAAACTATTGAAAGTGGTAATCCCAATACAATCAACGCTTCAATTTTTGTTGTGTCCATGAGTTTCCTGCTTGAATTTGGTTTCAAAATTAACAATTTAAAACTGTATTTTTGATCTTCAGAAATTTCAGGAAACATGCACAACGAGAAATACAATTTAATTACCATACTCGGCCCAACGGCTTCAGGAAAAACGGCGGTAGCTGCCAAAGTTGCATCGGTACTTGGTGGAGAAGTCATTTCTGCCGATTCTCGGCAGGTTTATCGCGGAATGGATCTTGGAACCGGTAAAGATTACGCCGATTATATGGTGGATGGAAAGCCGGTTCCTTATCACCTGATCGACATTGTGGACGCGGGTTACGAATACAATGTATATGAATACCAGAAAGATTTTTTGCGTGTATTTTCTGGAATCTCCGAACGCCAAAAGTTTCCCGTGATGTGCGGCGGAAGCGGTTTATATCTGGAAGCCGTGCTGAAAAACTACAAATTGATTCAGGTTCCGGTGAACGAAGCGTTGCGCGAAAGTCTGGATGACAAATTACTTTGGGAACTGACAGAAATCCTTCGATCGTACAAAAATTACCTGCACAACCAAACCGACACAGAAAGTTCAAAACGGGCGATTCGTGCCATCGAAATTGAAGAATACTATTTAACCCATCCTGAAATTGATACCGAAATGCCGGAAATAAAGAGTTTGGTGGTTGGCGTAAAATTCGACCGTGATTCGCGCCGGAAAAGAATTACCAGCAGATTGAAACAACGGTTGAAAGAAGGAATGCTCGATGAAGTTCAGCGATTGCTCGACAGTGGATTGACTCCGGAACAATTGACTTATTACGGTTTGGAATACAAATACATGACACAGCATTTGACTGGGCAGCTCACTTTTCAGCAAATGTTTGACGGATTAAATGTTGCCATTCACCAGTTCGCCAAGCGGCAGATGACATGGTTCAGGAGGATGGAAAAACAGGACATTGATATTCATTGGCTGGATGGATACATGTCTTTGGATGAGAAGCTTGAAAGAATTTTGAACTGGTATAACAATCCTCAATTGTGATTTTTTACAATCTCAAGAATCTGATCAGGTTTAATTTCGCTGCCTTTCAGAATGTACCTTGCTTTTTCGTAGAAAGGACGCCGTTTCAGCATCATCTCATCAATGAAATGGTGCAATTCATCCAATGATTTCCCTTTGATGATCGGGCGTTCTGTTTTGGCATTGATCAGCCGGTTTGCCAGCGAAACCGTGTCCACATCCAGAAAAATACAGAATCCGGTATTGTTCATCACCTCCATATTGTCAAAAAAGCACGGAGCTCCGCCGCCGGTTGCTACAATTACATCATCAAAAGTTGACACTTCACGCAGGACAATTTGTTCTTTTTTGCGAAATCCGGTTTCTCCTTCATGTTCAAAAATCTGTGGAATTGTCCGGAAATATTTCTCTTCCAGAAAGGTATCCAGATCAATAAAAGTGAGACTCAACTCAGCGGCCAGCTTTCGTCCCAAAGTCGTTTTTCCGCTGCCCATGTATCCGATCAGGTATATTCGCATTTTACAGTTCCAGGTTTCATCCGCCAGCTGGCGGACAGGTTTCAAGTTGTGCATTGTTCTCCAATTTCTTATTTCTTAGTTTTTTATTGGATATTGGTTATTCGATATTGAACATTGGATATTCTATCAAAATAAACTCATTCGTCAAAACTCAATTTCCATTTGGTTGGGTGGTTCATCTCCGTTGGTCGGCTTGTCAATTCCAAACAGCAAATCTTCAATATCAGGAATTACGATGTCTGGATTCTTCACCTCTTCAACAGGTTCTTCAGCCACTTCTTCGTCAGAAATAACCGGTTCCAACTCATTAATTTTTCTTACTTCATAGGTTGAAAGTCGCTTGCCTTTTGCCTTGTGCGATTTAACTCCGATAAACTCGGCCACATCAATAATTTCAGGCTCACGACCTTCGTTCTTGCCGCCAAATTCAAGCTCCAGACGTGGATGCCCCACCCATGTAAAGCTGTGCAATTTGTTTTCGGGGAATTCGCCGATAAAACCAACTTCTTTCTGTGTTTCATCTATAGGGAAACGTTTCACGTAATAGTAACCTTGTTCGGCATCAAAATAAACGGCTGTAAGTATTTTATCCGGATTGTATTTTTCGATGAGTAAAATGCCATCGTTGAAATGGTTCGACAAATCAAAATTGCTCAACAGATAATCGCCGTTTTTATAAATCACCAGAATCATATCGTCGGCGCTGAACTCGCCAAGGTACTTGCCACGATTGTCAGAATTAAGCCTCCGAACATCTTCGTCGAACCAAATTTTGCGACCGCCAAGTGTTGAAACCCCTTTTTCCTTGAGGGCTATTTTATGAATTTCGTTCTTGGTCATGATATTGCCCATCGAAGAACGTCCTTTGATGGCAAGTTCGCCAAAATCGACTTCGAAAATTAGTTTTTTGATGCGCGGTTTAGGCTTCAGTGTTACGCGCAGAACTTCGGCTTCACCATTCGGGTTTTCGCTGAAATACAGAATGCGTGAACCGGGTGTTCCCTGCGTCAGATCATATTCCTTATCGCGGGTGACGCCTGTTACAGCAATTCGCTTCATATAGATAAACCCGTTTTTACCATCGCGATAGACCACATTGTAGATGGTGCGGTTGTCGTTTTTCTTGAAAATTGCCAGATGCAGGATATTTTTACCGACAAATGCTTTTTCTGAAACCTTTGATACAATGTAAGTTCCGTCTTTCCTGAAAACAATTACATCGTCCATGTCGGAACAATCGCATATATATTCTGCTTTTTTAAGACTGGTACCAATGAATCCTTCAACACGGTCGATGTAGAGTTTTTCGTTCGCCACCACCACTTTTGATGCAACAATATTCTCAAAATTCCTGATTTCGGTTTTGCGCTCGCGGCCTTTCCCGTATTTTGTCCGAAGGCGTTCGTACCAGGCTATCGTGAATGGAATAATGTTCTGGATATTCTTGTTGATCGCTTCAATTTCTTCTTCAATGGCCAGCAAATGATCATTGGCTTTGTCGGTATTGAATTTCAGGATACGCGCCATTTTGATTTCCATCAGGCGCAAAATATCATCGCGGGTAACTTCACGTTTTAACATCGGTTTCCATGGCAAAAGGCGCAGGTCGATGTGGTCGATTGCCTCATCCATGTTGGCCGAATCTTCAAATTCTTTGTCTTTGTAAATGCGCTCTTCGATGAATATTTTTTCGAGCGATGAAAAATGCCAGGCTTCTTCCAGCTCGCCACGTTTGATTTCCAGTTCCAGTTTCAGCAAAGCCACTGTCTGGTCAGTATTGATCTTCAGGATTTCGCTGACACCGATAAATTTAGGTTTGTCATCCTGAATAGTGGCGCTGTTGGGCGAAATGGAAATTTCACAGTCGGTAAAGGCAAACAACGCATCGATGGTTTTATCCGACGACATTCCGGGAATCAGATGAATCAGAATCTCCACTTTATCGGAAGTATTATCGTCAATCTTCCTGATTTTAATATTACCCTTGTCGTTTGCCTTGATGATGGA
>JAUYTA010000510.1 GCA_030695265.1 Bacteroidota bacterium | reverse complement strand
TTTCATCCCATTGCTGCATCATCAGGTAGGCTAAGCCGAGATTTGTATAGGCAGTTGAATATTCAGGATTTATTTCGATTGCCCGAAAATATTCCCGTTTCGCTTCATCAAATCTTTCGAGCTGCGCAAACAGAAATCCGAGATTGTTATGCACAACAGCATTGCTTTCATTTATTTCCAACGCTTCGCGGTATTTTTTTTCTGCCTCTTCCATCCTGCCTGCAAGATGAAGTTCCGCGCCTTCGCGTAAAAGATTTTTGATTTCAGTAGTTGTCATTATCATTTCTTTTTTATCCCAAATAGCTGTCAATTTCATTCACCACTGCATCTTTTAGCGAACCGGCAAGCTGGCTCACTGATGGATAGGTAAATTTGATCTGGTCGAACGACAGATTCAATGGCGTATTCTTGTTGTATTTAAACGGAAATTCCATACCGAAAGGTGCATCTGGTTTATCTGTCCTTTACGCTTGATGCCTCCTCCATGTATCACCCCATCCATTTTATAAATGGGAATGATAATGTCTTTGGGGGTTAATTTCGAACCATAAGATCCAAATTCGGCTTTCATGTTGCCAATTTCATCGCCGGTAGCCGCATTTTCATGTTCCTTGAAAGCGCCTTTTGAAAGTTTGATTGAATCTCCTTTTTTCGCCAGATTTTCAAGTTTAGATATTTTGATTGCCTTTCCGCCAACTTCAGAAGTATAAATGATTTCATCTCCCTTCTTGCCATTCAAATCCTTCAGATCTTTTAGTGGTTTTAGATTTTTGAGTTGGTCACCGGCTTTTATTTCTTTCTCCGTCCAACGCAGGTTTTCATCTTTCTTGTAAGTGGGAAGATTGTATTTCACTTTGGTAAACCTCAGGCTGTATTTTTTCTTGATTGCATCTACATCTCCTTTTATTTCAACGTCTTCATCTGACGATTTGTCTTTGATTTTTTTCAATGTAATAACCTCGGCGACTTTTGATTCAATGTGAGTTGCAATGGCTGCGCCCGACGATCTATTGGCCGAAAACTGCACCAGTTCCATGTTTGTCATTTCATTTTGGCCCCCAAGCTGTAATTCTTTTATGTGGTCCACATCGAATGCATTGGCCATTCCATTTTTTGCCCATTTCGGAATAATGGTATTTTCAACCAGATCGTCCACTGTGCCAAACAAATTCTGACTTCCGCTTTTGCCAAATGATTGCTTGAAGAAAAAAACAGTTTTACCATTGATGGCTTTTGATACTGCGTCGCTCGCTTTTGTTTTCTTTTCAACTACTGATTTTACATCTGGACGCACACTATCCATCCACAAAATAGATTGTGGCTTTTTTCTTGCTTCGGTTTCATCTTCCGCCTGAATTTCATAGGCATCTTTCCGTTTATAACCGGCAACTCTTTCAAGCGGTTCCCCAATTAATGTTTTGCTGAATTCCTTGAACGCGGGCAGTTGGATTTCGGGGAAAATAATTG
>JAUYTA010000506.1 GCA_030695265.1 Bacteroidota bacterium | reverse complement strand
CTTCATCGCGCCGGGTCAGGCGGTTAACAATGCTGTCGGGGCTTGTATCGAAGGCTTTAATGGCTACATAGAGGCAATTGTCGTCGAACAAAATATTGAACTCGGTACGCAGGGAGGCTGCCCGTCCGTTAAAAGGTTCGTACTGGGTAAAATCGTCGATCCATGTACCCGATTGCCAGGCTGCATCGTCGAGAACTCCATTAATTGCTGGAGGTGCTGATATTCGGGTGGCTGTATATAGTTTTTTTTCGGGCGTTTGCGCCTGAATGGAAAAGAGAAATACAACAATCAGCATTCCGCAAATAAGACATTTTTTCATGAGTCCGGGTTTTCGATTTTCTAAGCTTTTGTTTTTTGTTGCTGAATATAGAGACGCCTAATTGCTGCATTCGTTACATGTTTTCTCAATAATTGTATGATAGAATCTGACTTGTCAGAAACAAAAGACAAGCGAAGATAGAACCGAAGAATTGTCTGGAAACAGAAAATGGAATGAATGGCTTGTTTTTACCGGTGAGTGGTTTGGATTTATTCGAGAATCGCTTCCTTTTGTTTTCAACCGGGGTTAACGGACAATCAAAATCCCTTTTTAGGCAGGTTATCAACTTCTTCTTTTTCCCGATTTATCTTCTTTTTGTTTTTACCGGAATTGAATTGATAGCCAATTTTAAACCAGAAGGGAATCGCAGCAATTTTTAAATTTCCTTCGTATAAACTTTGAAATTTTATTCCATCGACTTTGTAACCATTGTAGGTAAACAATTTCGTAAATGGCATCGCGCTTACAATCCCGACTTTGATTTTTTTTCTGAAGGTTTTCTCAACTGAAAGGAAATAGAGTTCATCGGAGAAAGAACTGCCCTGAATGTCATTTTTGGCGCTGTTATATTGAAACGTGAGAGAACTCGCAATGTCATTTTTAAACGAAGCGATGGCTGACAGACCAGATTCAAAACCCAGGTGGTTTTTGTCGGCGATAGCGTATTGTTTTGCAAGACTGTTACCTGAAGTCTGAAGGTCGAATATCTTAATGTATGGATTAAGAGTTACAAGCCCAATTTTCAAAGTTCCGGAAAATTGCACCCCGAGTTGATTGATTGTCCCAAGGTTATGTACTTGTTGTTCAAATGCATTTGTTTCATTAACAAACATCAGGTTATTAATGACATCTGTGGTTTTGTTACAGAACAGGCGCGAAGCAAAATAATTGCCATTAAACTGAATGGTATGTTCGAGTGAAATACCACCAAACAATTCCGGTTTAAGAAATGGATTGCCCTTGCTCAGTGTAATTGGATCGCTCAGTGAAGTATTCGGATTTAACTGATAAATATTCGGACGTTTTATTGAACGGTTATAGGTTAGCTGGATATTTTGTTTTGAAGTGAGTTTATACCTGAATGAAGTATTTGGTAGAAAAGAAAGAAATGGATTTGAGAAGGCAACTTTCAGTTCCGAAACTGATTTTTCGGCGCGCAAACCAATGATCAGATCAATTTTCTCACGTTTATATGCAATATTCCAGTAGATCGCATAAATGTTTTCATTATATTCAAATTCGTTGTATCTGTCCTGCGAGTTCTGCATTTTCACCTTTAAACCTGTACTGAAATTGAACTTATTCCAAAATAGAGTTTTATAGTCTAATCTTACGCTGATCGCGTTTTGTTTTGGTTCAACAATGCTTGTTTGAGAAATCATATCACCTTCTGATCCACTGTGAAAATAGTCTGTACGGTTTTCTGCCCAAAGGAAATATTTACTTATATCGGCAGTTAATTCGCTCCCTTTCCGATTAAAGCTGTGTTTGTAATACAACGAATAGAAGGTTCTGTTATTTAAATCGGTGTCTTCTTTTAAATATTTCAGGCTATTGTTAATTGCACCTGAAACCTGAGAATTGGCATTCCCGTCAAGTTCGCGCGAAGACGGATTATAATATGCGTAAAAGTTGAACTGGTCACGATCACTTAAAAAATAGTCAAATCCATAATGGAATCGATGCGAGTAGTCCTTCTGCCTGACTTCCTGGTTTAGCGTGAACTCATTTGTGCCAGATTCATTCCATACTTTTCGGTTTGTACTTTCCTGAAGATCCAGATAGGTCATCTCTCCGTTGTAGGAAGTGAAAAGATTCAAATTCTTAAAGCCCCAATTCAAACTGTAAGAAGGGAAAATATATACCTGTGAAGATGAAAGAGGTATCTCAGCAAATACATGTCCGTTTATTCCGGAATCACGGTCTTTCTTTAAAATGATGTTGATGGCTCCGGTCATATTTCCATCATAATTTGAAGGGGGAGTACTAATGACTTCAATCCGGTCAATCTGATCGGGACTTAGTTGGCTGATGTAGCTTTTGTCGCGCTCTTTTCCGTCAACAAAAATGAGAATATCAGGGCTTCCTTCAAGCGAAATGTTTTGCATGAGATCAATCTGAATGCCGGGAATAAGTTTTAGCAGGTCGGTTCCGGTATTTGAAACATCCAGCATTTTTTTAGTCACAAAAAAGGTAGTCCGGTCGCTTTCCGATTTTGCCTTTATCCGTTCACCAACAACAACTGATTCTTTAAGCATGATGGATGTTTCCTCCAATACTATAGTTCCTGCATCAGTCACTTCTTCATTTGTTACCTCGATTGTTTTGGTAACCGGTAAAAATCCGATATATGACAGTTGGAGTTGATAATTGCCTGAAATAACAGGACTTATTTTGAACACTCCAAATTCATCACTCAAGGCGCCTCCGATTATTTTCGAGTCTGACGCATTTGCTAATGCAACAGTAGCAAAGGGAACAGCCTGGTGATTTTTTCCCTCGATCAGTTTTCCTGTGATAGATTGTTTTTCCTGAGCATAAACGCAGTTAAAACTTGCAATTGCGAAAGCAAACAGCATAAAATTTATGCCTGCAATTTTTTTTCTGAATAGTTTGATTGACATTTTCATTGCTATATTTTTAAAAATTGTTTATGCAAATTGAAGCACTATCAAATTGATATACAACTTATTGGTGTTTATAGCAAGAATTTGTTACGAAATGGAGTTTTCTGTAAATAGTTGGTATGAATGGTATCTTTTTGGGATGAACGGATCAATGAACCTGTTTCATAATTTGATCAAAGTCGCGGGTCTTTTGTCTCGAAACCGGAATTTCAACCTCGATACCCGATAGTTTCAACCGATAGCCCAAGGTGTTTCCCTTTTGAGAACTTACTTTCTTTACATTTACAATAAATGCCCGGTGCGTTCTGAAGAAGAACGGTATTGCAGCCAATTGTTGTTCAATATTGCTTATTGAATTGCGGATAATCTTTTTCTTAATCTGGTTTTCCAGATTCAAATGAAAGGCAATGTAATTTCCATCCGATTCGGCATAAATGAGCTGATTGGGGTAAAAGGACAACTCTTCTTTTTTTAACTGTGACTCAATCCTGATTAATTCTTCAACCTCTCCGGATGAAGACGACAAAGTTTCAGTATTAAATTGTTTGATGATATCGGATACCAATAGGTAACGGTAATTAATGAGCGAAAAAAAACCAAGGGGTACTGCAAATATCAGAAATGCAGAAAATAAAGAATCAAAAAAAGTGCTCAGATTCCACCTTTGCACGGGAGGCTCCAGCAAAAATCCTGAAAAATATGCTGTAATTCCCATGCACAGAAGCGATAGAACAATAGCCGATAATTCCTTCAGTATCGTCCATTCATCCGGGTTTGAAAAATACTTTATGCTTTTCAAAATCCTGATCAATCCGAATAGAGGTATCGCAACAATAAAACAATAGATCGCCACTGTTACTTCAGTGCTAAAAAAACGGGATTCGTGTATTTGCAGGGGTTTATAAATAATAACAAAGAATATGCAGAATACGAGAAAGACCAAAGAACCGATGAAGGGATTCTTAATGATATAGTTTTGAGGGTAACTCTTGTTTAACCATTTCGATAGTACGATTCCCATACGGCCATCAAATTTATTATCTTGTTTGAACTTCAAAAATAACAAATAAGGCCATTAAATTCTATTTGCACGATCCCTCAGTATAAAAAAGCGGCTAGAATCAGCGTTTAACTTTATTCTTTGCATAAATGAGTTGCGGCTCGCCTGAATCTGCAGGTAAAATCTTTCCCGAAAATTGTTTTGAATGTTTACGGGGAACACTTACCAGAGAAATTTCACCAAGGTTTACTTTAGCTGTACTTTCGCTGATGACCACAGGCTGAATATTTCTTTTCTTAAAGTTCCGCTCATTGATTTCAACGTAATATTTACCCGAATCGAGCATCGAAATGGTAAATTGTCCTTCTTGGTCGGTTAAAGTCCCTATAACCAGCGCTGAATCGGTCGCAGAATATACTTCCACCGAAACAAACGCGAAGGGTTGATTTGTTTCAAAATTACTGACAAGGCCAGTGATAATTCCTTTTTTGTGCACACCAATAATCATCGATTTGGAAGATCCGGCGGTTAGCATTAAAAGTGTCAACCAAACCAGCACGGTTCTGACTTTAATTGTTTTCATTCGAGAATATCGTTATTAGTTAATTGATTATTAAGCGTTCTCATGGAACTCACACACCAGAAAGCATCCACATGGAACATTTATTTTCATTCTCTTTTTGCGCCGCCACCTTTAAAATTTATTCAACGGCATGTTCGTTTCATGTTTTCATGTTTTTGTTTTCTGTGTACCAAGTTCCGCAAAAACATGTTGCCCTGCAAAATTTTTAAGATGAATAGCTGAATTCTGGCGATGAAAGAGGTAAGTGTCTGATTAAAAGAAAAACAGGAGATTATTTAAAATGCATAAAATGAGTTTGTAAAATAAAAAAAACACCGGAAAACCGATGCTTTTGAGACTTGTCATGGGTTTTTTGTTTTATTCTTAAAAATCAACCAAAGGCGCCCTTAAGGTTTTAGGATCATTGTTAAGTCCATGTTTATAGTTGATCACCTCCAGTCTTTCAGGAACTATTTTTATCAGAACAAAAATGTCCTGCCAGTTTGGAATTCCTTCCCAGTATTCACGTTTCATCTTAATCAATAGCTCTTTATCATCAATCACCTCAGCTTTTCCCGAAATATCAGCATATCCTTTTGCGGTAATATGGTCGGCAAAATAAACAGCTACTTTCGGATTGGCTTTCAATTCCCCAACTTTCCGGCTGCTTCTGGAAGTGGCAAACCAGATGACCAAATCATCTCCAACCGGGAACGGATTCATGGTGCGTATTTGTGGCTGACCTGTTGAATCAATCGTGACAAGGCCGCAGTATGTAGTTTCCTTAATTATTTCGCGGGCCGCCACAAGAATTGTATCCCGGTTCATAACGGATTGAGCATAAAGATTAGATGCAAAGAATGCAGCAAGCAGGATTAGGAAGTAAATCTTTGTTTTCATTCTGATTAATAGTTTAGTGAAACGTTAAAAATTTGTTTTGAAAATTTGCTTAGTCCTTATTTTTGTTCATATCCTTTTTGTAGTTCTTCATCATTTTCCCAAATTGCTTGTCCCGGTTTCGTTTTTCAGCTACTGTTGCCTCAAAATGCGCTTTCTCTCTTTCCAATTTCAGGTAATTCTCATACGAGTTCTTATCTATTTCTCCTTTTTCAACGGCTTGAAGAACCAAACACCCAACTTCGCTTGTGTGAGTGCAATCTTTGAATTTGCAGTTTTTAGAAAGACTTACAATCCTATCGAATGTAATTTCCAAACCACCAGAAGAATCGGTGATGCCAACTTCCCTCATTCCGGGATTATCAATCAGTATTCCGCCATTTTCAAGCACAATCATTTCCCTGTGACTTGTAACGTGCCTGCCTTTGCTGGTGCTGTCGCTGATTGCATCTGTTCGCATAATATTTCTGCCCGAAAGATTATTCACCAGTGTTGACTTTCCAACGCCCGAAGAGCCAAGCATACAATAGGTTTTTCCCTTTTCTATTATTTTTTTTAGCGCATCGTATCCATCCTGCGTTTCATTACTGATGGCAACAACCGGCACATTTTTAATCCGTTCCTGAATTGTGTCAGTTATTTCTGCAAGCTTTTTGTCGTTTATCAGATCAGTTTTTGTCAGCACAATTACCGGGCTTACTTTCGATGCGTAACAAATGGTCAGGTATCTTTCAAACCTGTTGATGTTAAAATCCCTGTCAACCGCCTGAACCAAAAACGCAACATCAATATTTGCGGCTATTATTTGTATCTCACCCGTTTGTCCGACAGCTTGTCTGGTAATGACTGAAAATCTCGGGAGTATTTTATGAATGATGGAGAAATCCGGGTCGTAATTTATCAATGCAACCCAGTCGCCAACAGCAGGAAAATCTTCGCGACTCCTTGCCGAAAAACGTAAATTGCCCGTTATTTCCGCTTCCGATTCTCCCTTTTCGGTTTTGACAATGTATCTTTCCTTGTGTTCTGAAATAACCCGGCCAATCTCAAAATCGCTGAGCTTATTCTCAATCCTGGACCTTTCGAGGTTATCATTGTATCCAAAATCTTCCAGTTTCATTTTAGTTGCTTTTTTGAGTGAGGTGTCATAGATGATTTATTTCGCCCCAAAATTTTTATTCTCCCAACCATTTTTTAAAAGCGGTAACTTTATCAATACTCACAAAAGTATCATCGGGCGGTTTAGGCGAAAGTTCCAGTTTGAGGTGACTTTTCGGGAAAACGTGCACTTGTTTGATGCAGGCGTGTTTGATAAGGTACTGCCGGTTTATCCTGAAAAAATCGGTTGGATTCAGTTCGCTCAGCAAATTATCGAGCGAATAATCAACCGGATAATGTTTGGTGTCGTTTAAAACGGCGTAAGTCATTCCTTCTTTCGAATAGAAATAGGCAATTTCTGAAACGCCGAACGATCTGATTTTTTGTCCGTATGAAACCGAAAACCGTTCACGGTAACTGACTTCCTTTTTGTTGATCAAATCGAACAGAGCCGACATATCGATGCCGTTTTTCTGTCCGTTCCAGGCTTTGTACTTGGCAATGGCGTTGTTCAGTTCTTCCTGAACAATTGGTTTTAACAGGTAGTCGATGCTTTTCAGTTTGAAGGCACGGATGGCATATTCGTCGAATGCCGTGGTGAAAATGATGGGCGAATCGACCTTTACCTTATCGAAAATAACGAAGCTAAGGTCGTCTTCAAGGTGAATATCGAGAAAGATCAAATCGGGATGAGTGTTGTTTTTAAACCACTTTACCGAATCTTCAACCGATTCGAGTTTAGCCATTACTTTAATTTCCGGGTCATAGGCCAGCACCATACTTTCGAGGCGGCGTGCAGCCAGTTGTTCATCTTCGATAATCAGTACGTTCATATGCAATTAGTTTAAAGTTTCAGTTTTTTCTAAGTTTCAGGTTACAGCATGATGAAAATTAAATTCTTTTTGTCATTTCCTTGTGCCCTGTTTTTTACTCCATGCTCCATGCTCCATGCCCTCTGCTTGCCTATGGTTTCCTCACAATATCTGCAAAAAGTGCAGCATCCAAAATAGGGCACTCGTCGCATGGAAAATCTCTGTATTTTTCGACCACTTTTGCTAATTCATTTTGAACAATCGGTTTCAGCAGGAAATCAATTTTCTTCAGTTTAAAAGCACGTGTCGATAATTCGTCGGTTGCTGTGGTAAATACAATCGGGCAACTGATTGAAATACTGTCGAATATCGCGAAACTTAGGTTGTCTTCCAGATGAATATCCATAAATATCAAGTCGGGCACATCATTGTTTTTGAACCATTCAACCGAGCCGGCAACCGATTCCAATTTGGCGACAATTTGAATATCAGGATCAATTTCATTAATCATCCGCTCCAGTCTGCGCGCAGCAAACTCTTCATCTTCAATAATAACTACGTTCATTTTAATTGTTTTTAGTTAGTAACTCCCGGGTGTGTTTCAAGAGTTCAGGTCCTCCCCAAAGTCCGTGTCCGGGAATTACTATTTCTACATTTTTATATTTTCTGATCACTTTCCCGATGGTTCCGGGCCAGCTTTTTATGTCAGCATCTGCCAGATTTCCCAGAGTCTTCGATTTCATTTCTTTTAGCATACATCCGGCAAACAGAACTTTTTCGTCAGGAAGCCAAACCACAATATTGTCTATGGTGTGTCCTCCTCCCGGATACCAGCATTTGATGGGTTTTCCGGCAAGCTCCAAGTGCAGCGAATCAGCAAACCCATTTGCAGGAACTGGCAGATTACGTTTTTTTGCTTCTTCAATCGTCATTTGGTTGGCATACGATTCAATACCGATGCTTTGAAGGTATTTTAGCCCGCCCATACAGTCTTCGTGCCAGTGATTAGGCACAAAACCAACGAGTTTGGATTTCAACGAGTCGGAAATTATCCTGACAAGCATTTCGGTCAAAGAGTCTGTTACAGGCGTATCGAACAGGAAAGCCTTTCCCTTATTGATAAAAATAACTCCGTTCGACGAAACACTTCCAAAACCGGCTATTTCGGAGACTGAAACATGCACCCAGGTGTGATCGGTTATCCGGAAAAGCTGCAGATCGTCAGAAACGTTGATTGTTTTACGGGAGGTCTGTGCTGTGGAAAAAAAATGTAATGTCAGGAGCAGTAATACAAATGTCAATTGTTTCATGGTTATAATTAAAAAATTCAAGATTCGATTATCAAAGGAATTCGCGCAATAAAATGTGTTTCCGTTTTTTCGAAAACCGGAATTGTATTGTTGAGCAAGCGGTAGCGGTTTTGTATGTTTTTCAGGCCTACACCTGTCGATGTCATGTGTGCTTCGCGCTCCTGAAGGTTGTTCATTATATTCAACTGGTTTTTTTCGTCAATAAAAATATCGATCACCAACGGCGATTTCTTCGACATCGCATTATGCTTGATGGCGTTCTCGATCAGTAATTGCATGGCCAGCGGAATAACCCGGTGGTTTTTTTTATCATCAGGAATGCGGATGTTTACCACCACTTTGTCCATAAACCGGATGTTGATCAGGAAAATATAGGCATCCAAAAAGCTGATCTCGGTGCTGAGATTAACCAACTCATTGTCCTTATTTTCGAGTACGTACCGGTAAACTTTTGCCAGGTGCTCGGTAAATTTTTCAGCCAGCTCCGGTTCGAGCCTGATGAGCGAAATCAATACATTCAGGCTATTGAAAAGGAAGTGCGGGTTCACCTGTTGTTTCAGTACATCGAACTGTGACTGAAGGTTTTCCTTTTGTAACTTCAGCAATTGTGTATTGGCTTTCGTAAGTTCTTTGGTACGTTCACGAATGGTTTGTTCCAGATCGCGGTTGATTTCTTCAAGCCTTTTGTGTGCAGCTTTAATTTCTTCTTCGGCTCTAATTCGGTCGGTAATGTCTTTGGCGGTTCCCACTACTGCGGTTTTTCCATCGAGTTCGGTCAGGTTGGTCGAAAGAATAACCGGTATCCGGGTTTTTCCGTCTTTGTGTAGCAGCTGAAATTCGTAACTCCACGAATCAGTTTGTCCCGATCTTCTCCTGTAATTTCTTCTGACAGCCTCGTCGCGCAATTCAGGTGGAATAACCGCCGTGAAATGTTTTCCGGTCATTTCTTCCACCGTATAGCCCAAGATATCAACAATGGCATCGTTCACGAAAATGAATTTTTCATCCTGAAGCACGAACAAACCTTCCTGTAAACTTTGAATCACATGGCGGTAATGTTCTTCTGATTTCCGGAGCGCTTCTTCCATTGCTTTGCGTTCCGAAATATCGACAATCAACCCGCGGACACCTTTTATTTCGTTGTTCTCTCCCATCGGAGTGCTGTAGATAACAATAGGGAAAGTCGAGCCATCGCGGCGTAAAGCGGTATATTCCATGCCGCCATCTCTCCCTTTTTCAACAAATGCCTTTTTGATATTATCCAACAGTCTCTCGTGGTCTTCTGGAATAACCCCGGTTGTAGCCTGAAAACCAATTTCATTCTCCGAAAGTCTGAAAGCAATTTTGCCTGCTTTGTTCAGATAAGTAACATTGCCTCCGAGGTCGAGTTCGAAAATTGTTTGAGGCAGAAGGTCGGCCAGTTCGCGGAATTTACGTTCGCTTTTTTCAAGGGCCTCCTGCATTTTGATTCGTGAAGTAATATCTCGCGAAGTGATCAGGGAAGCGGGTCTGCCATCAATTTGGATGGCTGTCGAAGAACATTCGGTTATTACCCGTTTCCCGCTCTTCCCAATTAACCGCAAGGTAAAAGTCAGGTCGGTTGAATTGCCCTTCATTCGTTCCAGATGGTACCTGACTATCCAATCCCTGTCTTCAGGTTCAATACATTCCGGGCCAAATTTTTCGAGGCATTCTTCCACCGAAAATTCAAGCATATCAGCAAAAGCCTTGTTAACCATTACAATTTTCGAATCCTGTGAAATCAAAATTCCATCGAGCGATTTTTCGATGAGGGTGCGGTACTTCTTCTCACTGGCTTTGAGGGTTTCTTCAAGCGCTTTTTGTTCGGTATGGTCGCGCATGATGATAAACGTGGCCGGATGACCGTTGTATTCGATGAAGGAAGTATTAATTTCAAAATGGATTATTCTTCCTGATTTTGCAACACCCTTCGCCTCGTATATCATGTGATTGCGGTCACCTTCCATTCGTAGTTTGTGATATTGCAACAGGCGTTCCCGATCGTCTTCGGCCAAAAAATTCACAAAATCATTCTCAAGTAGTTCATCTTCAGAATATTCAAGCATTTTGCAAAAAGCAGGGTTTACAAACTTGAATTTTCCAAACTGGTTGATGATGATGCCATCGTGCGCATTTTCAACCAGGTTACGGTATTTGTATTCGCTTTGTTCAAGCTTTTCCTGCATACGTTTTCGTTCGGTGATATCGCGTGTGGAAATAAAAGAGGCATTTTCGCCTTGATACGTGATGGGTGTTACGTTGAATTCGATTTCGACTTCCGACCCATTTTTATGAAGCAATGTGGTGTAATCACTTCCGTATTTTCCAATTCCTTGCATTCGCAGAAAATGCTGTTCCATCAAGCGTTGCTTATCTGTAGAGGCGAGCAGGTCGGATGCGGTGAGGCAGCACATCTCTTCACGGGTGTATCCAAGCATATCGCAAAATGCTTTGTTCACATATTTGAAATCGCCATTTTGAGTAATGTTAATTCCATCGCGGGCATTTTCCACCATGTTATGGAAGAGTTCGAAATTCTCCGGAAGGTGTTGATCAGAAATTGCTGCTTGCATTTGATACGCTGTTAGAAGTTGATTTTCCTATTTGAGTGGTGAAGGTATAATTTGAATTTCAGAATGGGAAATAAAATGAATTTGAATGACCAGTTTTAAGCAGTGAACAGGCAATTTGGCCATTTGGGATGTTGTATTAATAAATAAGTATGTTGGACTGAAAAAGTTTGAATTGATATTTATGTGGGTTGATA